>JAFGNQ010000069.1 GCA_016926925.1 Candidatus Aminicenantota bacterium | reverse complement strand
GCTGCGAGAATTCCTGCTTGTCTCATACCGCCCCCTAATGCCTTCCTTATTCGACGTGCATGGCGGATGAAATCGCTGGGTCCGACAAGGACCGAACCCACGGGAGCGGATAATCCTTTGGAAAGACAGAACATGAGAGAATCACCGATGGCCGCATATTCATGAACAGGAACGCCGGTTACCTGGCTTGCATTGAAAAGCCTTGCACCGTCAAAATGGATCTTGACATCATGTCTGTCCGCCACTTCTCGAATCGCCTTCAGGTTGGATATGGGGACCACTGCGCCGCCCCAGTTGTTGTGTGTGTTCTCGACACAAATGAGAGAGGTCCGCGGATGGTGGTCCGAGGGCAGTTTTATGTTCCGTTCAATTTCAGCGGGATCCATGGCCCCCCGATCAGAAGGAAGGGGTCTTGGAAGAACTCTTGCAATGAAAGTGAGGCTCGTTGATTCCATATTATAAAAATGCGACCGCTCTTCAAGAATGACTTCATCCAATTCTTGAGTCCAGACTTTTGCGGCCACGGAATTGGCCATCGTTCCGGATGGCATGTAAAGAGCTGCCTCCTTTTGCGTCATAGAAGAGGCCAAGGCCTCCAATTCTTGGACTGTCGGATCGTCACCCAGAACATCATCTCCAACGACAGCGTCCGCCATGGCTTTCCGCATTTTCTCGGTGGGTCGCGTGACGGTATCGCTCCTGAAATCAGAGTATTTATGCATAAATGCCACCTCCAGAAAATTGAGAGGTCATTATAGTCGATTCTCATACCATCATCAAATTCTTCACAAATCGAACCTGACAGAAAAACATCATCTCCCCATATAAAGGAGCTTTCCGGGAACTTTTTCTCTGTTTACTTGGTTCTTAAACTATGGTATTAATTGTTTGTTTAGTGCAAAAACATTACGCAAGGACAATGAGTGGCAGAATCTATAAATACTCCGTGATTGTTTTGTGCGCACTTGCATTGTTTTTTGCGAGCGCCTTTGCTTCTTATCAAATCACTCTCAAAGGTGAAATGGTTTCACTTCCTGATCTGACAGGGAAAACCACAGAAGAAGCCGAAAGCATTTTGCTGAAAAAAAAGTTGTTGCTCATCAACAGCGGCATGGAACTTCATGAGAATATGGAAAAAGGGAAAATCATCTCCCAAGATCCCCTCCCCGGATCTCGGATAAAGATCAACAAGGTGGTCAAAGTTATGCTCAGCGCGGGAAAAGAAAAGATCGTTGTTCCCGATTTCATAGGGAGAAGCCTCCAATCCGTAAGCCAACAGCTCAATACGATCGCCCTGAGAAAAGGCAAAATCGCACATGTCCATACTCCCGCCTATGCGGCTGGAAAAATCATCGCCCAATCTCCTATCCCGAATGATGAAGTCGGAAGAGGATCGAAGATAAACTTTCTCGTCAGCCAGGGAGACAGAGAGAAAAAGTACCTCATGCCCGACCTTATCGGAAAACGCGCTAAGAGGGCCATCCGGATACTGAAGGAAATGGAGTTCATCGTCGGACACATTCGCTATTCTTTCTATCCCGGTTTGGAACCAGGCTATATCATCAATCAGTATCCTGAACCGGGATCTCGCATTCAAAGGAGAAATCTCATCACCTTGGAGGTAAGCAAATAAATGATACAAATAGCCCCATCGATTCTCTCGGCCGACTTCACAAGAATAGAAGAGGCAGTTAGGACGGCTGAGGAAGCCGGTGCAGACTTGATCCATATAGATGTCATGGACGGACATTTTGTGCCTAATCTTACCCTGGGACCACAAGTTGTGGCCGCGTTGAAGGATAAAACGGAACTGCCGCTGGACGTGCATCTCATGGTTGATAACCCACGCTCAGTCATTCCCCTCTTCCAGGAGGCGGGAGCCGATTGGATCTCCATACACGCCGAAGCCTCTGTTCACCTCCATAAAGATATCCAGGGCATCAAGGAAGCCGGGCAAAAAGCGGGTCTCGCCCTCAACCCGGCCACTCCCATCCACCTGATGAACGACATTATCAGAGACCTCGATTTCGTGCTGATTATGACGGTCAACCCAGGCTGGGGAGGTCAAAGGTTTATCGAATCCTGCCATAAAAAAATCATGCACCTCAAGAGTTGGCTGCGAGGCCAAAACCTTGAGATCCCGATTCAAGTGGACGGGGGAATCAAGCTCGATAACATGGAACACCTCATTCAAGACGGCGCCGATATCCTCGTCGTCGGCTCGGGCATATACAAAGAAGACGATCCCGCCGAAGTTATCAGACAGATGAAGACGCTGGCAAATAAGCACAAAGAATCATGATTTGCACAGTTACGGGTGCTGCGGGTTTCATCGGCTCTCATCTGGCTCGGCGACTCCTTAGTGAGGGCTATTCCGTCATCGGAATCGACAGCTACAGCGATTATTATCCCCGCTGGATTAAAGAAAAAAATGTTCTCCCGCTTTTGAAAGAAAGGAACTTCCGTCTGATCGCAGAAGACATCAATGACCTGAACCTGCACGACACCTTGAAAGAAAGCACATATGTATTTC
>JAFGNQ010000416.1 GCA_016926925.1 Candidatus Aminicenantota bacterium | reverse complement strand
TCGGCGAAAACTTATTTTCTTTGTTTTTTTCCGCAGTTCTGCGCCAAAAGTCTTTTACAGCACTCACTCTGCTTATTTGCGAAGGATGCATTGCTTCTCTTTCTCCACAGAGAGAGCATTTCAAAGAGGCCTCGGGCTCCGGCTGTTCGAACAACCTAAGGTTTTTTCTTCCGGCTAGTGCGCTTTCGATGGCTGCATATTGTCCTTCATAGTCCGCCGAGTCACTGTAGGGGACTGCTACCCAGAATGTTTCCAGGAAATCCTTTATTTGACGTTTGGAGAAATCGGCAACTTCATCAATCTCAGACAACCGGGAAATTCCGAAACGCACAATATCGGCGAATTCTTTCTCTATTGTTTCCGTCAGCGTTTTTCCAAGGGCCTTGATGCCGTCTTCATCCATACCTTCGATGCATACTTGAAACCGATTGGGCATGAGCGCCATATTCACTGGACCCGCATGTGACATGTCGACGGGAAAAATCGTTTCAGAGGATGGGGCTTTTTCATTGAGACGGCTCAAGCCTGCCTGAACAAGATGAGAAAGCAGATAGCTGCCAGCCCACAGATCCTGTGTCTTTCTCGCGGCTGCGATGAACGACTGGACAGGGCCTATTGTGTAAAGAAACAGGTGTTTTGTCTCATCTGGCATAGGATATCACCTCCAGTATGAATTGTTCCTGGTAGCTGCGGTTAATGCCTTGTGGTGAAGAAAGGAGCGTAACGATGAGAAAAAGATCGCCGTTATATTTATACAGACTGCAGTAGACGGGCGAGGCAAAACGAGGGTTGATGCCTCCGCAATCGTTCCCTGGATATTTGTGAGAGATATTACCGATCACCCTCAATATATCGTCTTTTGACATGGTTACTTTTTTAGTAACCACAAAGATGATCTGGGGATAATTTTTAGGCTGAGGATTACCGGTCCTTATATGTTTTTCAACCATGGTCTCAGGCCCCACTATAACACCTGATATCGTCCCTCCGTTTATGGATTGATCCCTTATGAGATACCCGTTTTCACCTTCCAACCTTGACAGGGCATTGAGGTCGCTGTTAATCTTTTCATTCAAACTGGCACTCTCGTTAGTCTCAATATGGTTATTCTCAATATAATAGCTTCCCAATCCTCTCCGGCTTCTCCTGCCGAGCCCTCCAAGCATGGCGGATAATTCAAGGGCATGCCGGGCTGTCGTCAATATCGATGCATGGCGGGAACTTATATCAATGCTGAAGGTCCCCTCCGGTTCGAGGGCTTGTGCAGGCGCTGGGCTTCCAGGCCTATGAGGCAGCAAGCTGTATTCGCCAACAACCAGTCTCCGGTTTCCAATCCCGATTCTAAACTTTGATCTTCCAACGTCACTTCCGCTACTCCCGAAGATTTCTGCTTCACGCCTCTTTAACCTTTCGACATCATCAATTCTCTGTGCCGCCCGCCACCAATAACGCATGGCCCCCTTTACACTGGGAGACCTCATTTCCGGCTTTTTTTGATCAGCACCGGCCAGAAACATCTGCGAGATGATCTGGCAATTTGCAGTGTGTGTATGCATATTTTCCCCCATTTCAATAATGCTCGCTTAAACATCACATGATTTCATTTGGTTATCAAAGCTGGTGCTGCAGTATATTGTATTGTGAAGGGCCAACCACCTCTAATGATAATGCTTTTTCAAGTAGAGCTTCACTCAAAATCAATGAAAATAAGTAACATTTCACATGATCTAATCTTTCCCGGGATTATTATGATTGCTCAGATCTCACAGGAACTAAGCGAAAGGAATTGCGCCTCACACACAGATTACTTCCTGCCCCCTATCGAAAAGTGTAACAGTTCCGTATCGACTTGCGACAAGGATGAGGCATCCCGATTCCTCGCTGAACCGGCTTGCGACGGCATGTCTTGTTTCAAGGCTGATGAATCCCCGGTTCATCGGCCGGGAGGATGGAAAGAGAACCGCGCCGAATGCGATGATCCTTTCCATCCGATCGATCAAGACAGCCCCGTCCGCCTTTGCAAAGTGGGTCATTTCCTCGGAAGTCAGCTCATCAACTGGGACGGGATAAAATGAGACCCCGGATCGATCTTCCATGGCAGACTCCCAAAGCCCGGCGTGTTTCACTTCATCCAGTCCAAGAACGACCATCCCACCGACACCGTCCTCTGCAAGGGCGAAGGCCGAGCGGGCGGCATTCAGCGCTGTATGCGGGCTTATCCCGAGAGACTTTGAACCCCGGATCAAACACTCTTTGAATACATCGTAGCGGGTCTCGCGCCACCGGCCGTTGAGGTATTTTCCGATGAATTCCCCCTTTTGGAACATCTGGACGGAACGATCGGCCGGGGAGACCCAAAACAGAATGGATTCGGTGAGAAGGGAGACGGCCGCCCACTTTCTTTGAAGTCCTCCGTGGAGGGGGCTCAGGTCCGGTCTCCCCGAAAAATCGATGCCCATCCGGCGAATTGAATGGACCGTTCCGTCAAGTCCGATCACCAGTGCAAGGTTCTGACTGTTGACAATGTCGATCAACGGGAACAACCTGTTTCCGATGTTGAAAATGGATTTGCTTTGAGTCGGTTCCAACCCCGAAGGGGGAAGAATTCGGCATATCCGCTCGGCATTTCCAACAATAAAACAACACCCGGAGTCACCCGCGAAGGGCTTTCTTTGACAAAGGTCCTCCAGAAAGGGAAATAAACGATCAAGGAAATCGGCTTGCGCTCCGGATAATTCGGCCTGTCGCGCGAGAGGGCTCCACTCCGCCCCGCCATACAGGAGCGGCGCACCCGGTTTTCCGGATTTTGACGGCCCACTCGGCTCAGCCGGTTCTCCGAATGAACACTCCGCGCGCAGTAAGGCAGGCAATCGTAAATAGCGAACGATTTCATCGAGATGGTCAAAAAAAAGGATTTCCACATCCGACGCATTAAGAAATGCGAGAGGCACATCCCGGCGATTTTCGGAGGACAGAATGAAACGCCGGACACCCTGCTCTTTTCCCGCCCGCACTTTGTGCTCGACATACCCGACTTTTTCAAGCCTGCCGTCCTGACGCACGTCAGCGGAGTAGACCGTCAGGACATCATCGTTCCTCTGGTAGAGGGCGTTGACAATCGCCATGATGACGGCAAGGCTCAGGCTCCAGACCTCTTTCAGCCGCCTCTCCTTCAGATCCGCGTTCACATACCGCCTGTCCAGATTAAAATTCCTCAGGAACGGTATCGTTCTGAACAGTCCCATCAGTTTCTCCTCGAGCGAATCCAGCGGCCTGTCCGTTTTCACGCCTCCCGGGGTTTCAATGACCTGGATCCCCCAGATTTCGAGTGTCCCCCTCGTCTCCAGTGCGTTGGCAACCCAGGCATTGCACTCTATAAGCGTGGCGGCTTCTCCCTCGCCCGCGATGGCGATTCCAAGCGCCTCCCCCTGCAGCCCCGGCGGGTCTCCTGCGGCAGCCCACAGGTATTCGGTTTTTGATTCGACCATTTTTTTTCGGGCGACGGCAATGAGATCTTCATCGCTGTGGGTCGACGCGATTTGGTTGACCTGCCTTGCTATGTCCAAGCCCCTATTGCAAAAAGGACAATCCATGCAGTGGGATTCCATCTCGATTTTGTCTTTCTGATCGAGTTCATTGTCCCAGTATTTCTCAAAGTCTTCATAGGTGTACCTCCCGCAGGAGTCCTTGATATTTTTCGTTTCAACTTCTACTGAGGTCTGGATTGCGTTAAGAAATTTTCTGTTAAGGTCTTTTTGTTTCATGACCGCCTCTTTTCCCACTATGACGACAAATTTTCAAAAACATTACCATTGGACATAGAGGTGTCTTTCATGGCCCTTTTCGATTTGAGCTTCTTTCTGGCACGATGGATAATGACGCTCACCCATTGGGCCTTTTCTGGGGCAATGCCCAAAATCCCGGCAATTTCTTCATTTGACGGCTCAATGAAGTTAGAAGAGGAATTCCTCAAAAACTCTAGACGCTTCGATCTCCGTTCAATTTCAGCCATAATTTCTTCTCGTTCCTTTTCCTCGAGGTTTCCCTTTGTAGCATTCTTATAAAGCTGAGCTTGAAGATGAAGGATAATGGAATGCACTCTACCTGCAGAATTCTCGTCCTTATCATTATTTTTGTTTCGGACCAATAAATTTTCTACCAGAAAATCTATTTCGGATTTGACCTCCTTGACAGGTTTTTGAATAAAACGAGAAAGTTCGGCAAGTTCCTTCCCATTCAAGGGATCATAAAACATCACCTTTAAACGCAAGCACCACATTTCATGTGGTTTCAGTTTCTCGATTTCCGCTAGAGTATCTCTCAATTCGATATGGGTTTCCGGATCATGTGAAGTGGTGGGAGAAATCGTACCTTCAAGTAGGAGACTTTCGTCCTTATTTATCGGGGTGTATAAGGAGAGGGCAGATTCTTCACCCTGCTTTTTGGAAAGGTTTTTTTTCCTGCTGAACGATCGAAGCCAGTCCAACGTTTTATGCTCACTGACTTTTTTCAGCCAATCTTTACATTTCGAATGGTCTTCCAAGCCGGCGAGATTGTTTTCCCACCAAACAGATAGAACCACCCGCATGTAAATATCCTCGACGGTCATCTTGTCATAAGCCAATCTTGATAAGCCTTTGCTGACAAGAACTCGAATAATTTCCTTTTTGATTATCGGTGTAAAACGACGGAAAAATTTTTCCCAGGCTTGCCCATCGTTGGAAAGACAAAGATTGATGAGGTCGTGATCAGGCAGGGGAGGCTCTTTTGAATTCATCGGCTAATCTCAAATCAGTTTAACAATGATATATTTAGAAATATAGAGCTATTTCGAGATGCCTATTTCTGATTCAATGCAACGTATGGTGATTCAAGCTGATCTTTGACAGTAAGATTTTTACTTTTCTGTAAAATCAAGGTGTTATGATAGGGTAAATTTTTCTTGGCACTACCCGTTCTTTG
>JAFGNQ010000415.1 GCA_016926925.1 Candidatus Aminicenantota bacterium | reverse complement strand
CCAACCGATGAAGAAAAGAGAGACAAGCAGAGTCGAGGGAAGTCCGATGATGATTCCGCCTATCTTTGTTCCGTACTTATCAGCGATCAGAGTTGCAGCAGCCACCCAGGCCCCGCCCACAAAAAAGGAAAGAACCAGTTTAATCAGAAAAATCTTGGTCATAGTTCAAAATAAAAGGCAGTTTAATTTCGCCTTTCATTTATTCATTTCTCAATTACTTTTTCTTCATTTCTTCGATGATTCTGGCAGAAATCCAATAGACATCGCCGCGGCCGTTTCCAGGCCCGTCCAACAGTTTTTTGATTTCCATAAAGGTCAATCGCTGTTTCCCGTAAGGCGGCGGGTTCGGTCTGAAACTGCAGAAGAACAGATATTCGCCATCAGGTGACACATAGGGCGCCGCCTCGTGGAACGGGGAATTAATTTTATCCCCCATGTTGTCCGGTTCCAACCATTCATTTTCTTTACCTTTGAAACTGATATAGAGGTCTCCTTGTCCTAGTTCGCCCGGTCTGTCGGAAGAAAAAATCAGATAACTCTCGTCAGCGGCGATGAAAGGATGGCCTTCAAAGTTTTCTGTGTTTATTGTGGAAGCGAGTCTACACGGTTCGATAAATCCTTCCTCTGAAAAAAGGGACACATAGAGGTCATAATTCCCTTCCCGGTTCGAGCTGAAATACAGATTGTTTGACTTGGATACGGTCGGATAGTCTTCGTCAAAATCCGAATTCAACGGTTTCCCCCCGTGAACGGGTTTTTGCCATTCTTCCTTGTTCTTGCGAATGATCCAGATATCCGAATCCTTTTTGACTTCTTTTGTCCCGGGCAAGGGCCTCTGCGACGAAACAAAGAGTCTCCGGCCATCGTAGGTGAAAAATGGAGCTGCATCGGAATACTCAGGAATACCTGAAAAACAAGCCGTCTCCGGCTGGCTCCACGTTCCATTTTTCTGTTTCATATGGAGAAGGACCGTGGTAAAGCCGAGGCATCTCAACTGAAAAAACAATTCGTCATGATCCGCTGAAAAAACCACGCTTCTCTCAAAATACCCTTTTGAAATTATTCCCGGCGCGAAAATCTCAGGAATCATCCCCGGAGGCTTCTGGCCGAGGTACGGGCCAGTGAGTTTCGGGAAATCACTCTGCTGCCTTTGACAATTGATTGTAAATATAAGGGGCAATAAAATTCCTATTAATACAGCTCTGTGTCTCAAGGTCTCTTCCTTTCGTTCAAGTCTTTTGGTTTAAGATCTTCAATGATTTTTGCATCCACCCAGAATATATCGGTTCTTTCTGGAACCGGCTGTTGAAGGGTGATTTCCTGAAGATCCTTATATGTATGTCGCTTTTCAAAGTATTTATTCCATTTGACCTGAGGATAAGCCGTAAAGAAAAAGTACTTACCGTCAGAGGATAGGGATGGGCATCCTCCGGATCTCATCTTATTAACGACATCTCCGAGAGGGATTAAATCACTCCAGTGATCCTGTTCGTCCCGAAAGGAAACCAGATAATTTTCACGCGGTAATATCAGGTAGCTTTCATCAAGTGAAATCACCGCATGATATTGTTCCTTTTCTCTATTCACTTGCCGCGGAAGTTCCTCAGGCTCCATATATTTTCCATTCACGAACCTTGACCGATAGATTCGTTCACCGCCATCCCTGGTTTTTTTGGAATAATACAATGTTCCGGCTTTTGTAACCGAAGGGCAGCAAACAAAGCCATTGCCATTGATGGGAGGACCGACAGGTTCGGGTTCACCCCATCCGGCACCTTTCTTTTCAACGAACCAGATATTGACCACATCGGAAATTTGTAAACCTTCATCCAGAGGTCTATAGGAATGAAAATACAATCGGGAGCCGTCGGGATGCATTGCAGGAAAACCATCCAGATATTTTCCGGAAAAGGAGGCAACCTCCGGGGCGGTCCAGCAGCCATTTTCAAATCTTGTTGTAACGATGGTTTCAGAATTTCCGGCATGAACCGTGTAAAAGATTTCTTTGCCATCGGGAGCCATAGCAATGGCGGATTCACTCATGCCGGTGGAGATGATCCCCGGCGCAAAAATTTCCGGCGTCATCCCCGGCGGTTTCTGACCCAGGTAGGGACCGGTGAGTTTTGGGAAATCGCTTTGCTGCGCAAATAAAATTGCATTCATGAAAACGATCAAACTGATAATTAATGTTGTTCTTTTCATTCTATCCTCCTTTTTATGTTTGAACTAGATTACTCTTGTTGTTTCGGTTGGAGTTCTTCTATGATCTTTGCATCCACCCAATAAATGTCGGTCATATTGCCGGAAATTCCGCCATCGCTGCCAAAGAAAAGGTATTTGCCGTCCGGTGAGAGGGAGGCGCAGATGGCAGGCGGAAAACCGAGATCGATGGCCTTGCTCCAAGAACCGTCCGTGTTCCGGAAACAGATAAAAAGCCGGCCGGTATCGTCAGTGCCTTTTTCATAGGAATCGAAAATAATGAAGCTTTCATCGGGTGAAATATAGGGATGACGGCCGGCCTTTCGGTCGGGAGCGGGAGAGTTGACGCCGCCTTCTTGCCATTCGAATTCGGCCAATCGATCATTGATCAGCCTGGTTCTGACAATCCCCTGTTTTTCAGGAGGTCCCGATCGATCGGTCAGATAAACATAGCCCTTCCGGGTGGCCGTCGCGTACATGCCCGGACCCGCATACGTGGGTTCACTCCAACCGTCCGCAGATCTTCTCATAATCCAGATCCCATCCTGTATGGTTTTGTCATTTGGATCGTACCTGTTAAAAAACAACGTGCTTCCGTCCGGAGAAATGTGCGCCTCAAAATCGGAATGCCGGCCCGAGAACGGAGCGATCACAGGTGCGGTCCACCCATCCTTTTCCCAACATGAGATCATGATCGTGGTCCGGCCGCCCTCCGTCCGTCTCGTGAAATACACTTCCCTGCCGTCGGGGCTGAAGGTGACGGCGAACTCCCAGGCTTTAGAAGAGGAGACGATCCCGGGGGCGAAGATTTCGGGTTTCTCTCCCGGCGGCTTTTGACCCAGATAGGGGCCTTTGAGAACCGAAAAATCGTTCTGGTGAGCATGGCCATCCCATAAAAATAGAAACGGCAGCAGAATTCCAACAGATATGGATCTATATTTCACAATGATCTCTCCTTCCTCGTCTTCACGTTTTTTGCAGGATGCTTAGGCGGTAAATTAACCGATAACGAGATGATGGCAATTCTGATTCGGCTTATAAAGGATTATTGCAGTTCCCAAACGTTGAAGTTTCGATAAGCCGCCATCGTCACGGCCATTTGACGGAAGCTGATCCGGCCGCCGCCGAGCACCCGTCCCCATCGCTCACTGCCGGGATCGGTAAAATCGAGATAGACTTTTCCATTGACCTGAAGCTGGATATGGGCGCCGTCCTTGATCATCCGCAGCCGGTGGAATTCCTTTACCCCGGGCGTGATTCCGATTTGCCCCAGAGCCAGGATCGATTGCTTGCTCGACTTCGCCAGCCAGACCGTGGCCATATTGCTCGTCCGCATCATCCTGTTATTTGAAAAGTAAATGAAGTAATAATTATTGATGACGCCGTTGATGTACGGCTGAAAATGCCCGTCGCGTTCCGGCAGCGCCGGATCAAAAATGTCTTCACCCTTCTGGCCCTTGGCCGCAAAGAAGAGATGGCACACGCCCTTATCCGTGAAGGGTTTGAATTCCCATTCCACGACGATGTTATCCGGAAAAGACCCGGGACACCAATAATTAAAATGTCCGGTGGAGTCATCCGGTGGATTGGGAATCTGCGAGTGCATGATCGTGCTGTTGTCGGCGAAATCGATGATCGCGGGCCCTTCGAGCACCCAATCCTTCAGGCTGGCTTCACTGTCCATTCTTGTTGAATAAAGCAATTTTCCTTTTCGGCCGCCGATATCCATCGGAGGAGGCAGATCCTTCT
Source organism: Candidatus Aminicenantota bacterium (assembly GCA_016926925.1). Next base: position 1,398 of record JAFGNQ010000415.1, on the reverse strand, counting down.
GCCCGAGTAAATAGCCATCCTTCCCTTTCAACGTTTTGGGCACCCGGGTAATCGCTTCGTCCCTTGGCAAATAACGGTTGGAGATATGGATATCCGTAACGCGATTAGGACCTCCGGGCACCTGGACTTGTGTGGCCGTTCCTTTGACTTCCCACGGTTGGCAATAATGCGGATTTTCGAGTCTTATGGGAATACCGTTGAAATATCCGTCGGACAGGCCTTTCCCGGCATCCCAGGTAAATTGGAGATGATACTTCGCGGGACCGAGCAATTCGGTAAACAGAATGTAGTATCCGGTATGCGTCCCGGCGCTATCCCATTGCATGGTGATAAAGACGCCGCTGTAATCCCTTTGCAGCTGGCAGGTCGCCAGCCCCGGCAGTTTCAACAGGGTTTGAGAAAAATTCTCCTCGGGTGATCCATTTCGATACGTCTTATCGGTATCCAGAATAAAACTGACAGCGCCGCTGTCTTTGACAGGATTGTCCAGGCTTTGCCCATCAGCCTTTTCCTGAGAAAAATCCCGCATCATGAACAGCAGGCAACTTGAAATAATGACGGTCATCTCGAGAAAAGAATATTTCATTCTTCCCTCCTTCTTTATCTTGTGCGTTAAACAGGCTTTTATTTCAGGGCTTCTGGTCTTAACGCTTCAATGATTTTCGCCGAGATCCAGTAAAAATCCTCATGACCACCCTCCGTAAATTTCGTGAAGAACAGATATTTCCCATCGGGGGAGACCGACGGGAATCGTGTATTGGCGAAGAGCGGTCCCATATCGATTGCTTCCAGCCATGTCCCTTCCTTATCCCTGAAGCTGATCATCAATTTTCTATCGCCTCCAATGGTCTTTCCTTCCGAATCAAACCGGCGGCTGTCTCGGCTGAAAATGAGATAGCTTTCATCCGGAGCAATAAAAGGAAAACAATCTCTGGCATGGGGTGTATTGATGGCCGGACCCAATCCTTTGGCCTCGAAAAAATCGCCGTCATGAAACTCGGATACGAAGATATCCATGTTTCCGGTCGGATCATCGTAACGGACCCGGTCCGAGGTGAAATACAAATTCCCGTTGGCGGCCACACTTGGCGTCCCATCCTCGCCGGGTGAATTGACTACGGAACCGAGCTTGACTGGCCGGCCCCAGACGTCCCGAATCTTCTCTACATACCAGATATTATTGTCGGGACTCATATCAGAATCATCTTGAATTGGGCGTCGTGAATAGAAATAGATCCTGTTTCCGTCGGGAGAAAATGCGGGACCCCCATCCCTATATGTTCCAGAGAAAGGAGCGACTTCGGGCCGGCTCCACGCTCCGTTTTCGTACTTGATAAAAATGATGACCTGCGGATATTTATCCATGTCATAGGGCAGGCGCCAGCGGCTCCACCACAT
>JAFGNQ010000414.1 GCA_016926925.1 Candidatus Aminicenantota bacterium | reverse complement strand
CTCGCCCGTAGGGTAAAAACTGTCGATGGTAGGATTAGAAATTCTTGTGGAAAGAAGTATCGACAGTTTTTATGAATAATCCAGGTTAGAAAAAAAACAGATGCGCCATCAGGGCGATAATAGGAAGGCAGATAAGCGTCCTCAGGATAAAAATTGAAAAGAGATCCAGCAGACTGAGCGATATCTCCGACTTTAAAATGAGGACGCCTATCTCCGACATGTAGATCAGCTGAACGACGGCGATAACGGCAATCACGAAACGGGTCAGGCTGCTTTCAATGCCATCCGTAAGGACCGCAGGCAAGAACTGATCGGCAAACCCGACGATCATGGCCGGTGCCGCTTTGACCGCCTCCGGGATTTGAAGAAGTTTCAGGATAGGAATGAAAGGGTAGGACAGATAGCGAAAAACGGGTGTCCTTTTAGCCAGGGCGAGGGTGACGGTTCCGATAGCCATTACCGAAGGCAGCAGGCCCAACCATATATCGAGAGTGATGGCAACACCTTTCTTGACAATTCCTAAAGGCCCCGGGGCTTTATCGGCTCTTTCCAGAGCTTGCTGCAGGCCCCAGTAAAAAAGGGACCGGTCCTGCGGCACGGCTTCCCGAATTTGCTTTCCGGCAGGTGCATAATAAGTGTTTTCTTTACGGGACAAGGGAGGAATTCTGGATGTCACAAAAGCGGCAGCCAGTCCGGAGACGATCACGGTCAAATAAAACTGAGGGAACATGTTATCGATCCTGCTGAATTGGGCGACTACCAGGCAGAAAGCGACGGAAACGATGGAAAAGGAGGTGGCGATGACCGCTGCCTCCCGGAGGGCATAAAAACCGGATTGATACTGCTGGACCGTGATCACTACACCCACTGTTCCCGATCCCAGCCAGGATGCCAATGCATCGATAGCCGCTCTTCCCGGAAGACGGAAAACCTTGCGGAACACTTTTCTGAATAAGGTCCCGATAAACTCCATGAGTCCGAAATCCGTTAGAAGGGGGAGTAAAACCGACGCAAACAGGAAAATAACGAGAATGACGGAACATAAATCATAGAGAACAACCCCTCCGGTCTCCTCGGACCAAATCCACTCCGGACCGGACTTGAAATAAACGAGACACGCAAACACCGAGCCTGTAAGCCGCAGCAGAATCCAGGGCCAGCTCACATCGAAGAGGGACAGCAGCGTTCTCGAAATCGCCTTCGAATCGGATAGACGTTTCTTTATCAAAGTGATAATGACGGTCATGACTGCAGACAGGGCAATGATTCCCGTAATGAACACCGGAAGAAATTCGATCACCTGCGCCTCGACGAGATCTACGATCACTCCCATAGGGATCGTGACCTTATTCTCAAAAACAACGGGCGTCAGGAAAATAAAAACACCGAAAATCGAGGGAATGACAAATTTGAGATAAGTTTTCCGGCTCCAAAGCGTCGGATACCTTATATTATCCTTTTTCCGATTCATATCACTTTTTTTTGTCCTTCCTCAACCGGCGGCTTGCCGGCTTCAAACCCGGTGAAGATACAAAATCCGGTCAGGAAAGATCAACAATGGTTATGATCTGATCTTTGAGATCGAACAGAAGGATTTTATTCTTCAGAGTATCCTTCCAGCCCAGAAGGATTTTCACGACCTCCATCGTCTGCCAAGCCGCAACAGCGGCAGGCGTTACGCAAGGAGTCCCCAGTTCTGTTTCCGCTCCGGATTCACAAACATCCCGGGAACCATAAACAGCCTCCAGTCCGGTATCTTCCGGAAATATGGTGGACACCTGCCCCATAAAGCCGGCTATGGCTCCATGGACCAGAGGAATCCCGATGTTTTTACAGACACCTTCCAATAAGAATCGTGTTCGAATATTATCCAGCCCATCGACTACCGCAGCACAATCCTTGATCGCTTCCGGAAGATTCTTCTCGTCTGCCTCCATGGCATAAGCTGTGATGTCCGTTGCCGCGTTTATTTCCAGCGCTCTTTTTTTGGCAGCCTCGACTTTTAGCACACCCAGGCTATCAGAACTGCTCAATAGCTGCCGGTTTAAATTGCTGTCACTGAAAACATCGGGATCGATGACCACCAAACCTCCAATGCCCCACCGCAAAAGCATCTCCAAGGCCGATCCCCCCAGCCCTCCCAATCCTACGATCGCCACTCGGGAACGAAGGAGTGCGATCTGTCCTTCGATGCCGATCGTCCCGATATTCCTTTGGTATCGTTCCGGAACGATCAGATTCTGAAGTGCGGTAATTTCCACATCTCTGAGTGAACACTTCACCGCTCCGGCGGCATCAACAGTTGATGGAATCGATAGAGAGCGGTAGGTCAAGCCATCGGACCCCACACGTTTTTCTGACAGTCGGATTATAGAAGTCGCGTTCAATTTTCTCATCATCCCCCTCCATATATTTATGGGGATCATTCAAGCGAGGAATCGCCAGCATTGTAGCCTGAACGGATTGATCCCGTCAACAGAAACAGCCAATCTTTCAGCCTGATCTTTCTCGAGCTATTCAAAAAATGCGCGTATCGGCTAAAACGATACTCTTCCATGATGCATAGGTAATAGGAGATTCAGCATACTTGAGGAAAGTACTCCAGAATTCTTTCCTCAAGTTTGCCGACAAAGATTAGAAGATAACGGTGAGGGGTCATATCTCCAATAAATTTATAAAAAGATACCTTGGGCTTTATCAGACTTTAACAACCCTCGAACACAAGCAAAGAGTCTTTGCCGCTGCTAGCGGAACAAGCGGTTACCAGTTAAGCAGGTCGGCTCTGAAGCCCAATTCAAAAAAGCGTCCCCGCCAGGGAAAACCCAGTTCGCTGTAGATGAAATTATCTAAAATGTTCGTTACTTTAAAGAAGAGCTCGAAGCGATTCCAGCGATAGGCAGCCATTGCATCCAGGTTGAAATAGGACGGAATCTTCAGCATTTCATTCGTATCGAGATCCAGCCAGGAAGAAGAAGACGCCAGCACTCCCATAAAGCCTAAACGGAAGTTTGTTATTGGAAAGATCTGGAAATCGAAATTCAGGTTGTGTTTGGAGAGAACGGTCAGCGGCTGATCATCGCTCTCGTTCCAGTGATCGAGGAACGTGTAATTCAGCGTAAAACTCAAGGCGCGGATGGCCTTCTGGAACTGGAGCTCAAAGCCGTCTATCCGGGCTTTTCCGATGTTGAAATAGATGCGTTCGAAATCGTACTGCGGCAGGCGGACACTGTCGATCAAGTCTTTGAAGCGTGTCAGGAAAACGGCTCCGGTTAACAGAAAATGGTCATTGTAAGTGAACCCCAATTCCCAGATGGTGCCTCGCTCGCTCAGGAGATCCGGATTTCCCGAAGAGTCGGAATACATCGACCTCATGGACGGAAACCTCGATTTCTGGGAAAAGGAAAAATGGAGGTCCAACTGCCGGAGAGGCGTGTATTTGATACCGACCAGAGGATTGACCCGAGAGGTGTTCTCACCTGTGAATTTATTGAGATAATCCAGGCTCAAACCGGCAACCAGCACCCATTTTTCGGCAACTTTAAAATGATCTTCCAGGCCGAGGGAAAAGGTGCCCTGATCGTATTTGTTCCAGGGATCACCGATGGCATCCTGAGTTCTGGCGACATCCCTTTGGTAAGCAAGGCTGAATTTCATCTGATTCGAGCGGGACATGGAGATATCCGCCAAACCGAAAACACCGTAAATAGAATTGTCATGCGTGCTCTCAAAACGCATCTGAGTCAGTTCAGGATCCATGAACATATCGAGGACGTTGTCATGTTGAACATAAAACGCCCGGTAGCGAATAATCGAATTCTCACTGAGAGCCGTATACCCGCCGGCATTGAAAGAATAGCGGTTCCATTTTTTGAACCTCCAGTAGCGCGGCCTTGAAGCCACGGTATCCGGGGGCATGCCGTAATCAGACAGGTGGATTCCCGCATTGAATAAGATTTCCGTGTTGTTCGAGGGATTGAAATAGACTTTTCCGTTCAAATTGAACCTTTGGTAATCGGTGTTGACCCTCCTCAGCCTATCTCCGGCATCTTCATTTGGAATGTAATAGCCGTCCGAATCCTGGTACTGCAGGCTGCCGGAAAAGGCCCACCGGTCAAGCTGAAAACCCGACCGCAACCCGAGGTTCCGGGTGTTGAGTTCGCCGTAGGACGCATTCAGCGACAGCATGGGCTTTCCTGTAGGACGCTGGGTGATGACATTGACGATG
>JAFGNQ010000413.1 GCA_016926925.1 Candidatus Aminicenantota bacterium | reverse complement strand
ATAACGAACGGGATCAGCCAAAGAATCTTTCGATGTTGTCGAACCATAAGTCCTCCTTTAATTAGCATATCTCGTGATGGCTGCGAGTGTTACTCAAGCCATCTAGGATGATAAACAAGTCAAGCCGAAACCTCAATAAAAAAATCATCCTCGATTGATCACAGCTTCAGTTCTTCTGAGAGAAGCATCCGGATAACCGCTTTTATATCATAGCCCGAGATGGTCCCTTAGGACAGGGAGTTGTATATTTGCAGGAGTTCCTGATTGAGCTTTTTGCAATCATGGTGATCTTCAATAAATTCTCTTCCCTGTCGTCCCATGGCAGGCCATACCTGAGGATTTTCGATCAAATAAGCCAGCACTTCGGCCAGCGCAGCTGTGTCTTTTTCAGGAACGAGAAGGCCGTTTTTTCCGTCCTCGATCAGTTCGGGAATGCCGCTATGATACGAAGAGACCGCCGGCAATCCCGAAGCCAGGGCTTCCATGAGCACAACAGGGATTCCTTCTTGGTCGCCGTTCTGCGCCGTTGCACTGGGGAGCAAAAAGATATGCGCCTGACGGTAGAGTGCGAGGATTTCGTTTTTTTCCACCTCGCCCACGAATTTGATATACTTCTCCATCCTCAATTCCGAGACGAGAGATCTCAGCCTTTCTTTTAAGGGGCCGTCTCCTGCGATCGTGTATTCGACATTCTCCCTTTTTTGGACGATTTTTGCCAATGCCCGGATGGCATACTCATGCCCCTTTTTTTCGACCAGTCTTCCGACCGTGAGCAGCTTTATATATTTCCCCGGCTTTTCTTTTCTTTCGATATAGCTGAACTCTTCCAGATCTATGCCCATGCGCTGAATCTTGATTTTCTTAGGGTCGCAATTCAATTCGATCAGCTTTTCTCTCCAGTGTTTGCTCACGACAAGACAGAGGTCGCCTCCTTTAAAGAGCTCATTGTAGACATTATCTCCCTTTTTCAAAAGGAATGACGATAAATCGAAGCCGTGAAAGGTGGTGATAAGACGCCCCTGTATACCCGATCTTTTCAGAGCGAGGCCGATAATTCCATTCAAACCGAAGTGACAGTGAATGATATCGAAATTCGTTCCCAGGAACGGAGATAAGAAATAGAGAGCTTCGAAAGCCTTATCTGTTCGTTTATAAATGATCATTTTTATGAGTCGACGGGTGACTGTCGGGGATTTGAAGAAATTTGCCGCCATAAGGAAGAGGCCTTTAAAAAAGAAGAGAATGGGGTTATGAGGAACGTTCGAAAAATGCGCAAGAGAAATCAAGCCGTATCGCTCGACCACGGCATGAACTTTTTTCGTTTTCGCTTTGCGTTTAGCAAATATTTCGACTTGGCAGCCTCTATCGATAAGTCCGGTAATCTGGTTGAGGATGAACGTTTCCGATAAGTTGGGAAAAGCGGATAAGATGATAGCAATTTTCATAGAAGCTTAGCTTTGAAGAAGATCCTCATAGATCCTTATGTGGTCTTCAATGACCTTGTCGTATTCAAATGTATCCTTGACATACGCATAACCCCTTTCTCCCAATTCTTTCCATCTGTTGCTTAGGAGCAAATGTTCTAATCCTCCGGCAAAATCTTCAATGTCTCCCTTCTGTGCCCAAAACCCAAAGTTGGCAGCAAAGTCATCCGGATTTTCATGCGAGAGAATGGCGCATTTATAGGCGCAGGCTTCGATATAAGACCTCGGCAGACACTCTCTCCAACTCGTGTTGATCAAGATCCAGGACTTTTCAAGTATCCTTGATTTTTCTTCTCCAAAGGTCCATCCTGTTATCTCTAAATTGGGAATGTCCTGAATCTTTTCCATCAACTTTGACTCTCTCTCGGAAAAATGGGGCTGGCATCCTCCCATAGAGATGAATTTGACCTCGGGGAACCTTCGTGCCAATTCGAAAAAGTACTCGGGTCGCTTCCTGGGATCCCATCTTCCGAGAAAACAGACTGTAGCTTGGTCGGATTTTATCAATCGTCCGGTGGGAATTGTGACCGGACACGGGAGGAAGTGGGGAGGCTTTTTCAATCCGTATATTCTCATGGCCTTGGGAGCTGCGTATTTTGCTTGAATGAACAATCTGTCGGCCTTCCTAACTGCATTTTTCATCTTTGAATACGCGAATCTCATTTCTGCATGTTGGAGAACGAGGGAGAATCCCCGAGTCCCTGCCTCAATCCATTCTCTTTTACGATCTTTCAGTGTCCGTGGATCTTGAAAGGTGATTATATGTTTTTTTCCAGGGGATCCTAATAAAGCCAGATGTGTGCCGACAGAGGGTTCTTCGCTGTGATAAATGTCCGCATCAATCGCTTCAAACAGATGCTTGAAGCCTCTAGATTTATTCCAACCCGAGTAAGATTGTCCTGGGTAGCTGACGACAATAAAATTATCCGTTACTTCCAGAGGTTTTTGTCCTTTCTGTCTCGGCATGATGACACAGATGTCCAATCCTCTCTCAGACAGGCCTTTGGCAAGGCTTCTGGTTATGGCACCGAATCCGCCGAAGATACCCTGACTGAAAATTTCCGTGGCGATAAAACATACTCTCATTCTCGATTCCGGCCTTTGAGCTATTTTATATATCTCCAGAGATTCTTCAATATTTTAATGAGCTCCTTATTGAACGCGTAATTTATCAGCAGATAGACGGCTATTCCTGACAGAGCCAATATCAAAAAGACTCCTAGAGATAAGGGAGGGAGAAACTTCTTGGCTATCATGATCGACAGGACGACAACCGTTGTTCCTGCAAATGGACAAATCAACACTCCATAGAAATGTCTTAGACTGCATTCTACTGCTTTAACTATTCTGAAAGATAGGATGATGTTTACCAGGAAGCCCGGCACTACTGCAGCTAAAGCAGCCCCTTCCAACTCCCATTTGTTTATAAAGGGATAAACCAAGGCTAAAAACATTCCCAGCTGCAGAATCATAAATTTTGTCATGATTTCGGGTTTGCCGATACCATGAAAAACAGGACCTATAGTGGCACCCAGAGATCTTATCAATCCTCCTACAGCCAAAATCTTTAGTGCGGGTACCATTGGGCTCCACTTTTCTCCTAAAATCAGTGTGGTAATCTGTTGAGCGAACACAAATATGAGCCCTGCTGTCGGGATGGACAAAAAGCCGGTGAATTTTAAGACTTTCAAGTAGGTCTCTCTTAGCTTCGTCTTTTCATCCTGCAATTTCGAATAGGCAGGGAATGTAACTTGAGATATGACATGAGTAATCTGTTTGGCAGGTATGCTTGATACATTGTCCGCCATCTGAAACAACCCCAGCATAGCTACGCCCAAAAATTTGCCTATGAAAAAATCATTTCCTTTAGTCAGAAAATAGATAAATACGGTCGATCCGAATATCCATTTCCCGAAATTGAAAAGTTCTCTTATTTTCGCGGTATCGAACTGCAATCTCGGTCGATAGGGGTGGAAAATATAGCTTGCTACGAATTGCACGAATTTTCCGGCAAGAATTCCGAAAACCAGTGCCCAGACGTTCCTCGTTATCAGGGCAACAGAAACGACTACGATAAAGTCGGCAAAAGTGCCGCTGATCCGAAAAAAGAATTGTTTGTTGAACTCGAGTTGTTTCTGAAAATAGACAACCCCGATATTGGTGAATCCTTGTAATAAGAAGGTCAGGCTCAAGACTTGCAGAACCGGTTTTGCCTGAGGCGCATGAAAGAAGCCGGACAAATACGGAGCAGTCCAAAACAAGAGAGCGAACAGGATAACTCCTCTGATGATCAATGACGTCCAAGCCGAGTTGAGAAAATTCTCTATAGCCTCTTTTTTTTGAATCAATGCGGTTTCGAATCCTGTCTGAGAAAAGGTTTCCAAGAGGGACACGGAAATGAGTGCAATCCCTAACAGTCCGAAATCAAAGGGGGAGAGAATGCGGGCCAGGATGACTGTTCTGATAAGACCGGAGAACACATCGGTCAGTCTTAGCAACACGACCCAAAATCCGCCTTTGGCTACCTGTCGAGAGAGTTGATCATTACTGCTTGGATTCACTGGTCCTTCAGTCTTTCTTCTAAGCTTGTCAGCAAATCCGGCAGGAACGATTCGAGGTCCTTGTAGGTCTCGCGGCTCCGCTCGTATTTCGCAATGAGCTCGTAGAGTGCGGGAACCAACAGAAAATCACCTCCGGAATTTCGTTTCATGTCGGATAAAGAGATCGTCTCGTCGAATAATCCCAAAACAAGTCTGGATTGTACGGCTCTATACATGTTCTCGAAAAAAAAACGATGCCAAGACCGGAGTTCTTTGTTCGTGATATTTTTTTTAAATTTTTTATGAAGATGACTGTATCGCTTGAGCAGTTTCTCTTGTCTTTCCAAAATATCGCTCATGAACAGCCTTCCGAATTCGTGAAAAACCACATCAATCAGCAAGTCTCGAGTGCGGATGAAATATTGGCCGCTCATGTCCTCTTCTCTAGGACCGAATACGGCAAATACGCTCTTGCCCTCCTTCGATTTGATGAGCTGCCCCATTTGGAACCTGGCCATCTGCGGAGTAAAAACGAGCACATAGCGGTCCATCTTGCAACCGAAATAACCTTCCAGAAATGAGGCGATTTCTATGTTTTTTATTTTTTCCATGATATCGGATTGGAGTTTGCCGTAATAAGCGGCGTTTTCGAGCCAAAAACTTTCAAAGTCGGATTTGTAATAGAAATCTCTGATATCGGGAATGGATCTCTTCATCATCAGCTTGGCAAAAAAAGAAAGGGAGGGAACCGTGATTTTTGCTTCGGGCAAATCGGAAAGATAGAAGGCAAAGAGTGCCAGGTAGCGCCGGCTTCTTTTCTCCAACAGTTTTTGAGCATTCTTGACGGCATCATGGTTTTTAAAAGGCAGGAACTTTTGTCTTGCCCGATCGGCGAAAGGGAAATTCGGTTCCGTTTCCTCCCAGAGCGGGGTTAGGTTCCCCACGATTCCGAAAAGCTCGATATTCTTGGAATAATTCACTTCGACCTGCTTTTTTAGGGCTTGCCCGTATCCCGGATATGTTTGTGGGGGCATTACGAAAAAGAGGAGGGAACTTAATACAATCGAAATCCGGAAAAATATCGCTCTAGTCGAAACTCGCTTTCCCATCCCTAATCCATTTCAGATAGAAATCCATATTGCCCAGGACATAAGACAGCTTGGCCAGGGAAACATTGAATTCGTATTCCCTTTTGATCTCTTCTCCTCTCAAACGATAGTAGGCTTGATAGGCTCTCAGCAGGCGGTAGGAGTCACCAAGTCCCATTTCCCAATTGTCCATGCCGATGCGAAGCCATGTTTTGGCCGCTTTCAAGGAATCTTTAGCTGCTTTTAGAAGGGCATCGTTTTTTCTTGCATCGATGAACGCCTGGCTTACCTCCAATCCGATTTTCGCTTTCAACAGTCTCATTTTCTCTATCACAGCCTGATGCTGTGCCTGAGTTTTTTGAATTTCGGCGTTGTGGAGGAAGATATTCGGATTCCATTTCAGTCCGAATTGGAATCCTATATTCCTGTAATTGAAGTTGTCGACGACGAACGGATTAGTCTGATCATCCCGATTGCCTGCGTGTGCGTAGCTGAGGCCGGCTGCGATGAAAAAAACCGGCATCCTCTGGCTTTTTGCCAGGTTGAGCTTAGCCCGAACCGCGCTTATGGCCGATTGGAGTCCTTGGATCTCCGGTCTCCGTTCGCTAGCAATACTGAGGAATCTATCTTGTTCGTTTTCTCCAAAAAAGAATTCGGGGGAAGCTACAGCGGTAGCCGATACAGCCGTATCCAGATCATAATCGAGCAAAACATTGAATACTTTTGTAGCCAGTTCCTTTTGCTGGATGCTTTCCTGACGGATTTTTTCTATATCGATTCGGTAGGTTTCGGCCTCCAGGAGATCCGAGTCGTCGACTTCGGAATTCTTATCCTGCAATCGAACCCGGATTTCGGAAAGCAGTTGTTCAAAACTTTCCAGCGAACTTACAGCCAGAGCTTCCGTCTTCTCTGCTGCCGACAGTCCCCAATAGGATGTGACGACCTGAAAAATCAAATCCGATTGGGTTAGATCTTTTTGTGATTTCTGAAAATTGTACTGATGCCTTGCAGCATCCACGACCGACGATACTCTTCCGAATGT
>JAFGNQ010000412.1 GCA_016926925.1 Candidatus Aminicenantota bacterium | reverse complement strand
GGACTTAAATTTCTCGTCTATCTGTTCAGTAAAAAAATATTTTTTCATGACTTGATTATACGTATTTTTATTTCGTATTTCAAGTGACTTATACGTATTATCATTTCGTTTTATATTCAACTTGTGAAGACGCAAACACCTTGATATTTATTTATAGATGACAAACGGAAGCGCATGCTTTTCTCATGAGATGGGCAATTCACTTGAGGAAATAGAAATAAAAGACTTATCTGCCAGGCTATTCGGTTACTTGCGAACGCTGCGCCCTCTCAATTGATCTATCCTTCCACACACAGGGATTCTCTTCGAATCGAACTCCCGTAATGTACTATTTTTAGAGGATATTATCAGGATTTGAGAGCTGTCATCACCAGATGTGTGGGATGAGTCTAAAGGGGACCTTCCGCGTGTACTCGCCGTAACCGGCCAGTTCTTCATATGGATTTCAGCACTAAGCTAATGCAGAGCTTTTCTTTTTGACCCGTGTCACTCATTGACCGTCATCTTCGAAGTTCCTCGATCATACGGATCGCGTTCCGGTTGGCGGGATCCAATTCCAGGACCTTCCGGAAATATTTGAGAGCGAGGTCTGACTTTCCCCGGGAGTGATAGGCGGACGCCAACCGGTCGCAAGCGGTGAAGGACTCGGGAAAAAATGCGACGTTCTTCTCGAGGATGACTAATTGCATTTGTTCATCCTGGGGGGATTGGAAGTTGTAGGCGAAAACCTCCAGGAAAAACTGACTGACGAGCCCGGCGTTACGGGCGATTTTCAGCAGCGAATCCAAGGCGGCGGCAGCGGCCTGGTTCTTCCCCTCGCGAAAGAGCTCGGCCGATTCGTCGGCGAGGGCTTGCATCTCATCAACGGCCTTCTTCAGCCTCGTATCCTCGGTCCGGCCATACGCCTCGGCCGCTTTTTTCGCCTCGACAAGGGCGGCGTCCAGGGCCGAAGCGGCCGGAACCCGGATGTCGGGAATGACGCCGGTCCCCTCCCAATTTCCTCCTGTAACCGGACTGACCGCTCGTTCGGTAGAAATATAGAATTCAAATTGATCGTCAATGCCGAAGAGGTCCACGGAATGGGCCCCGCCTTTCGTCGGCTCTCCAACGATCGTCGCCCGTTTCCTGGATTGCATATCGTAGGCGAAGTATTCGGCGGCGGAAAATGTGTTCGGACCGGTCAGGATGAAGAGAGGCACGTCAAGGCGCGGTTCCATGCCGATATCCCGGCGGGTCCAGATCTCGGTCAACGAATTGTCTTGACGGGAATATGAGCCGCTCAGTCGGGTCGGATACGGCAGGAAGTAGCTGCTCAAATAATCTCCCGAGCCGCCTCCGTTCTCCCTTATATCGACGATGATAGCCCGGGCATCGGCCAGGAATTTCATGGCAGCGACGGCCATGTCCTTAGCCTGGTCGAAGGAGTAGAACCGCCGGAGGTCGATATAGCCGATCCTCGGCTCGATCCAGTCCAGCCTATAGAAGCCGGCGTTCTCCTTTTTCCGCAGGCGGAAATAGCGTACGGGGTGATGCAGGGAGCCGGCGGCCTTTTCCCCGATATCGCTGGACACCATGACCCGGAAGTTCAAGTGCTTATCGTGGGTAATCGCAATAAGGTCGGCAGTGATCCTCTCTGCGAATTCCTTAGCCGATGCGTAGGAATCATAGGCTCCGGACGCGCATTTCGCTTTGAATTCGTCGGCAAATCCTTTCGCTTTATCTGAAAGGACGTATTTGCTTTCCAGCAGGCTTGCGATCTTCTGTAGCACTCCTTCCTTGTAGGCTCGGTCAGAAAGACTCTTGGGTTGCTGAGCTGAGGCGAAAAAGGCGGTCTGCAAAATCCCCAGAATGGCTGCGAAGAACAATCCGGTGACCCTATGTTTTTTCATGGGAACCTCCTGAATGATTCCTATTCTCTCGTGATCGGGGAAGATGATTTCCTTATTTCTACCGCTGAGCGTAGGATAGCTCCTCGATGTAAAGAAGAGCATCCCAGGCTTTGAGGATATTGATGGGCATGTAGTCCGCCTCCGCCATCATCGGCTTCTCCTGGTTCAACCATTCATAGACCGGACCCTCATTGGGCACATCCTTCAAATTGAGAATGAACAACGGCAGTCCGACCTTCGAGAGTGCGCTGCCGATGCTGCCGGCACCAGTCTGGGAGAGGTCGTATTTTCCTTCGGCTTCATAGGGTTTGAAGCCGCCGACAGAGCGATTATAGATAAACCCGATATTGACATAGTCGTCTCCGATCCTCGATTGGAGAACCATGCCCGCAGGCGGGTAGGGCCGGGAGAACCATTCCGGGTTTGAATCCAAGTCCTTCTGAATGTGGGCGTTGTGAGCCATGACGATCACTCTTCCTCGAGGTTTTTCCCTGTCGAGTGTCCAGCAAATGTTGTCGGCCTGGCAGTAATCCCGATATCTGGACGACCTTGCGAAGTCCTGATCCTTAATAAAGTCCAGCAAATATTCCGTACATTGATTGAGCTGCCGGGCGGCAACGGCGTGACGATAAGCCCACTCGTATTCATCGATGGACGACGCCCGGATAAATTCTACCCTGTTGATTTCAAAATGTGCGATCAGCCGGGCGATTTCGGCCTTGTAAGCATTCTGCGCCTCTATTGGAAGTTCATGGTATTTCTGCGTCGATACAAACCTGATCCCTCCTCCGGACCCGAGAAATTTCTCGACCAAAGAACGCAGGTTTCTCCTGTTGTCGGAACTTTTATAAGCGGGATCCACCCTTTCCAGATATTTCCAGGCAGACTCCAGCGAGGTTAAAGGATTGCTGTAGCCATGGCCGACATCGATTCCATAAAAGTTGATTTTGCGTGTGCGAGCGGGGTTTGCATTGAAGTCACGCATCCATCTTATAAGGGCGAGCTGTGCTTTCTCTTTTCCGAAGCCCCATGTATATCCGACCGTATCCAATTTATCCGGATCTTCGGTCCACTGAGGCGGTTCATCCACCCGGCCTACGACATATTTGTGTACCAATTCCGACTCCGAAAATCCCGTCTCTTGAGCGACGGCGGTGAAGCCCATTTCGTCGACGAGATATTCGATCAGGCGGTGGTGCAGCCGGATAAACTCGTGTCCGTAGTGGATGCTTTCACCCAGCGCAACAACTTTGGCATCACCCACGACATCCTTTAAAAGAGCGAGGTCTTCGAAGCCGCTCCCGGGCTCTGTTGTCTTGAGCGGGACAGCCTTCGCCTTCGCCCATTGGTCGAAAGAAGTGTAGTCCGGCGCGTCCACCGCGCTTTTTGAAGTGCATCCTGAAAAGAAGAGCATACTCAAAAAACTGAGAACAAATACCAGAGCGGCATTAAACTTCATGATACGTGAATTCTCCTTCTTGAAACCGGAAATCCATTTTACCCCGGGTCAGAATGATAGTACAGGAGGAGAACCGGCGTCAAGGATTAGGGATCGGAGTTCCCCATTGTTCGCATTATCTGTTTTCATTTTTAGGACTCTGTCCGGCCAGCACATCTCCTGGATAGTCGGACCCATCGAGTCCAATCGAATAGGCATTTCCCCTTTTGAAGATCAAATCCAGTATTTTAAAAACCAGGCCGGAATCGGGATTGACTTCCATTATTCTCGTCACTCGGTAAGCTGCTTTACTCATCTGTCGGCTGCTGTAGTACAAAATGCCGAGATTGAAGTGAGCATATACAAAACTCGGGTCCGAATCCAAAGCACACAAGAATTCCTGTTCGGCCTCTTTGGGATTCCCTCGGCAGGCATAACCGATTCCCATAATGTTATGAGCTTCCGGCATCCCAGGCTTGATTTCCAAGGCTCGCTTACATTTATCTATGGCTTTAACAAAAAGATCCGCAGCTGTTTCTTCGCTGCCATTTTCCACGTTTTCACCGGTTTTCCCCTTTTCTTTTTTACGAAGCCCAGCCTCATATTGTTCGAAATTTGCCTTGTGGATTAACGCCGCAGCCGATACACAAAGGGCTTCTGCATAATCAGGGGTAAGCCTCAACGCAGCCTGACACATTGAAATGGCCTGTTCAATTCTTCTTTCCTTTAAAAAAAGATGGCCGAGGTATACGAATGCTTTAGCATATCGAGGATTGAGCGCAATGGCTTTCTGATATTCGGCTTCGGCGTTATCGGGCATTCCAGCCTTTGAGTAAGCCAGACCGAGATTGAAATGGACATCCGGAGAATCAGGATAAAATCTGATCAGCTCATTATATTCCGCTATGGCCTTTTCAAAGGCTCCCTGCCTTAAGTATATATTCCCTAAGTAATTGTGGATTTCCTTCATGTCGGGATTTCGCTCAAGAAGCTTAGCACATGCTGCAGAAGCCAGAGAATTCTGCCCTCTTTCCATGTATAGAGAAGCAAGCATCATGTCGATATCCGTTTCTCCCAGATCCAAATTCGCTCTCTGTTCATAGAGCGCTATGGCTTGCTCGCAAATGTCATCGGGAAGGGGTAAGGAATCCTGAAGGAAGGAGCGCTGTCGATTCAGCGCAATGATCTTTGAAGTGAATTCATCGAATTTCAGGCCCCTGTTCTCTATATCCATGATTGAACCCGGTTCATGGAGATCGACGGCGCCGAACATATGGCAAAGCTCATGAAGCAGAACGCATTTCATGGCTTCTTCCGATGGGAGATATCTAACTAACAAATAGCCTTGAAAATAGCCGGCCACCCCACAAGGAAAATTTTGACTGCTGCGTGGGGAAACAACCCCCAAGACTATATCACATTCTCCGGGTAAAACTTTCTTTCGGAAATCAGTCAACCAATCCTTGATACACGGTTGTTGGCCGTCAAAATCCCAGTATTCTCTCTCCTCTATACATAGTCTGATCCCGAAGCGCTTTTTAAAAACCCGATTGCATTCTCTCAAGAGGTTGCAAATATTTATTTCGCACATTTCACTGGCTTTTGATTCCTTGCTGACGGCAAGTTTGATTCTTATAGTTCTCACCGCGGTTGTTTTTGCATGCAGAGGTATGCCCTGAAGAACAAATAGAATGAAGGAGGCACTCCATAGAATTGAAGATAAAAAAAGCCTCTCTCTTTCAGACAGCATTTTCGCCATTCCCCTTTTCCCGTATGAATGAATAAAGGGCGGAGCTCTCTATGTCAACATCCCTCAATCGATTGGCTGAATATTTCAGCTTTTTTCACTTCTTTTCCGTTCTGGGAAAAATCCGGGGACATCATACTTATTTCCATCTCCAGGGAAAAAAGGATTCCTAGATAATTATCCAGAAGGACAATAATTTGCATCGTAGTGATCGGCTTGAATAAAATTACTATGGACTATAGCGAATAGCATAGGTCACTCAAGGGGCAACCAATGTCAACGCTCAGAGAGACGCTGATGAAAAGGAGGTGATGCTAGAGACATAAAATACGGATTGTTATTCCTGAATCGAAAGAAATCTTAAAGGAGAGAATTATGAGGAAATTTGGGACATATCATTCTTTTTTGTTTGCCTTCATTGTGGCCATGCTTTTCATGGGATCAGGTATCCTGGCCCAAACCACTTTGGTTACGGTAGAAGGCACGGTCGCCGATGAAGGGGGCATCGCCCTACCGGGTGCTTCTGTAACCGTAATAAACTCAGACACCGGATATACCAACAGCACGTTGAGCAGAGCCGACGGTTACTTCATCATATCCGGCATTCAACCCGGTAAATACGAGATCGAGGTTCGCCTCGACGGGTTTTCGACTCAGATCAGGAAAGGGATGACCTTTGCCGTAGGGGCAAGATTGACCATCGATTTCCAACTCGTTGCAGCGACCCTCGAGGAAGAAGTGACCATCATCGCCGAATCTCCGATGATCGAGGTTACCAAATCGGAAGTGAGCAAGGTCATCGACCGCGAAAAAATCGAAGACCTTCCCCTCTATGACCGTGATTTCGGCTCCCTGGCTATTTTAAAAGCGGGTGTCCAGGGGGATCGTTCGAATGCCCAGCCGGGGGGAAGCGAGGAAATCATCGTCGACGGAGTCTCCAACGAATGGGTGGGACGGAACTACCAGAGGTCGAGTATCCCGGCCGATGCCGTCGAAGAATTCCGGGTGATGACCAACCAGTACCAGGCCGAGTACGGAAACGCCTCCGGAATGATTTGGAACGCCATTACCAGGTCCGGAACGAACGAGTTGAAGGGTCGTCTCTCATTCTTCTACAGAGATGAAGGTTTTGACGATGTCAATTACTTCGTAAACCATGAAACATATCAGGGCCCCGAACTCTCCAAAGACGAATATGAAAAACCTCCCTATTCACACTACCTCTTCGGCGGCTTTCTTGGAGGACCGATCAAGAAGGACAAGGCTCACTTCTTTATCGCCTATGACGGCCTGAGACACACGGAATACACCACCATAACCTCCCCTCTGGTCTCGAACGAACAGCTCGATGTAGGAAACAACTACAACCAGCTCTTGGCGAAATTCAATTACCAGCTCAGCGAAAAACATCTGCTTACTTTCCGCTACACTCTGGATCGCGTGAAAAATACGAATCAGGGAGTCGGTGGGCTTTATACCAAAGAAAGGGCCAACGACTACACCAATACCGTTCACGAATTTCAGGGTAACTGGACCTTCTATCCGTCGAACTCCACCATGAACGAGTTCAGAGTTCTTTATTCCTACTCCAGCGGATTGGCTTCCGTGCACTACCCGGACACGTACAGCATTGACCGCCCTTCCGGCTACTTCGGAAAAGCGCCGTACAATCCCCAACAGGCCGACGAGAGGAGATTGCAGTTCGTCGACAATTTCAACCTGTTCGTAGGCAACCACACCATCAAATTCGGGGTCGATTTCTCTTACATCACTCTTGACGGATTCGCCGACCAATACATTCCGGGTAATTTTATCTTTACCACCGACGCACCCTTCGATCCCAACAACTTCGGCACCTATCCCCTCATGTTCGTGTATAACGCCGGCGTAAGAGACTTCGATTATCCCTATTCGGAGGCGGGAATTTTTGTACAGGACTCCTGGAAGGTTCATCCCCGATTGACCCTGAACTATGGCCTCAGGTGGAATTACTATTACTGCAAGGATATCGATATCAACCACTCCGATCTCCGCCACCTCAATCCCAGGTTCGGTTTCAGCTGGGACCCCATCGGTGATAACAAGACATCCATCCGGGGCGGAATCGGGACTTATTCCCAGAATCCCCAGTTGAACATTGGGCTCATTGCCGGTTTGATGGCGGCCATGGACATCAGGACCATGATTTATCCCAATTATCCCGATCCCTTCCAGCCCAATCCCTTCTTTCCTACCATCCCGGGAAACCTGCCTATCGACTTATACACCACGGAACCCGATCTCGCTCCCGCCTATACGGTCCAGATGACTCTGGGAGGACAGAGGGAGGTTGTTGATGGTGTGTCTCTGGGCGCCGATCTTGTCTGGACAAAGGGATACAAATTTACTCGCCTGGAGAATTTCAATCCGATTATTCCCGGGACGGGAAACCAGCACGTGGATCCTACAGAGGGAAATCAATACAAATTCACGGATAACGGAAAAAGCGACTACAAGGGGCTCTACCTGACACTCACCAAACGCTACGCAAACGGCTGGGCTCTGGATGTCTCCTACACCCTGTCCCAATCCAAGGCCGACGTGGAGAGCGAGCAAACCTCTGCCTGGAGCTACGATGAAGACGCCTGGGAGAGACAGTACGGTCCGACCAACAACGACGCCCGGCACAGACTGGCCGTTTCCGGCGTTTTCGACATACCCTTCGGATTTCAATTGAGCGGCCTCGTGTACTTTCAATCCAAGCTGCCCTGGACCGCCTACTACCCCACAGATGTCAACAGAGACAGCCTGAGATCCGATTACGTGGATGAATACCGCAATTCCCGCCGCGGTTTCGATCAGTACTATATCAACTTAAGAATCTCCAAGTACATCACCATCGACCGTTTCCGGCTCCAGATATTCGCCGAAGGATACAACATCACCAACAGAACGAATTTCGGCTCTATCTACAACTATTACGGACTCGCGGCCTTCGGAGATCCATTAGCAGCGGGTAGTCCCAGACAACTGCAATTCGGAGCACGATTCGATTTTTAATGGGCTGAACAGAAACAAAGGAGAAAAAGCGGATTTCCTCAATGGAAATCCGCTTTTTACTTTCCTGACGATTGTCCTCGAAACTTCAATGTCGGAGGCCGCTCTCGAACGCCATACACAAGAGTCGCTATGCAGATCATTTTGCAATCTATACAAAAGTAATTTTTCGATTTAATATTATCAAAAACTAAAATAATCGGAGGTACTATTGAAAAAGAGAACGAAGGGCTTCGTATTCATTCTTTCCTTTATCATATTCAGCGTATTGATTACAGGAGGCACATCTTGCTCTCGCGGCACATCCCCTAACCTCCGTTTCGAGATTTCCCTCGAACCTTCATTGCAAGCGGAGGCCGTTACGGGACGCATGTTCGTCCTGCTCGAAAAAAGCGACAAAGAGAAGCCCTCTTCTCTCAACATAAGGTCATGGCGCAGCAGCCCCTTTTTCGGCATAGACGTCGAAAATTTCGAAGCCGGATCGGTGGCCGTCATTGATGAGAATGTTCTCGGTTATCCGCTCAAGAGTTTGCGGGATATTCCCTCTGGGGATTATTACATCCAAGCTCTGTTGAATGTCTACACCGAATTTCACCGCTCAGACGGCCATACAATATGGGCCCATCTGGACCGATGGGAGGAAAATTCCAGGTCAACGGGAAACCTCCGAAGCGAAATCCAAACCGTCCATCTGGATCCTTCCAAAGGATACAAAATAAAACTCGCACTGAACACTCCGGAACCTCCCGGCGAGGCCGAAAAAGACACCCCGTGGATCAAACGTGTCCGGATTCAAAGCAAGCTTCTCACAGAATTCTGGGGGCAGCCCATGTATGTGGGAGCAAGGGTGCTGCTCCCCAAAGGCTATGATTCCCATATGGATGTCCGTTATCCCGTCCAATATCTGAACGGCTGGGTATTCACCGATCCCCATAACTTTAATGAAGAAGGCGATTTCTATAAAGTCTGGACATCCGATGATTTTCCCAGAATAATTGCGGTTACCATCCAGCACCCTTGTCCCTTTTTCATCGATTCTTACGCCACCAATTCCGCCAATAACGGCCCTTACGGAGATGCGATCGTAACCGAGCTCATCCCCTACCTGGAAGACCATTTCCGAATGATCAGAGAACCTTATGCTCGGGTTCTGACGGGGCGTTCCACCGGCGGCTGGACAGCATTGTCTCTACAGGCATTTTACCCGGATTTTTTCAGCGGGTTGTGGTGCTTCGATCCCGACCCAGTGGATTTCCGTTCATACATTCTGACGAACATCTATGAAGACAAAAATGCCTTCACCATCGGTCGCGGCTGGCTAACCTTCGAGCGCCCCATGATGAGGGATGTTTCCGGTCAAGTCATGGTGACCATGCGGCAGCTCAGCCAACTTGAAGCGGCCCTGGGCTCTAAAGGTAGATCGGGAAGCCAGTATGACGCCTGGCAGTCGGTGTTCGGCCCGGTGGGAGACGACGGCTATCCCAAGCCCCTCTGGGATAAGCTGACAGGAGAGATCGACCCAGAAGTGGCTCAATATTTCAAAGAACACTACGACCTCAGGGAGTACCTGGAGAAAAACTGGCCCAGGATAGGCCCCAAACTCACAGGAAAACTGCACTTTTTCTGCGGCGATATGGACAATTTTTATCTCAACGAGGCGGTCTACGATCTTGAAAAATTTCTCGAGAACACGAAGCATCCCTATTATCAAGGCTGGTTTCGCTACGGAAGGCCGAGAAAAGGCCACGACTGGAGGCCCTTCGGAAGATTCGACGGAGAGCTGGAGAGAATGATGGCGGAACATGTCAGAAAGAATACTCCCCGGGGGAAAAATGCATCGAGCTGGCTGTATCAATAACGACGAGGAATATTTATGCGACAACCCCTAATTGGGCTTAAAGTTCATTCTAGTCTTTATATTTGTTCTTAAAATCCAGGGGAGTCATTCCCGTATGTTTCTTGAACGCACTATAAAAGGCCGATATAGACTTAAAACCGACAGCGCCGCCGATAGCGGCCAATTTGAAATGCTGGTATTCCGGATCGACTAATTTTTTCTTCGCCTCCTCAATACGGTAGAACTTGATGAAATCGCTGAAATTTTGTTTGAGCTGAACATTGATTATTTGAGACAGATGAGAAGGGGGGATGGAGAGCAAATCGGCAAGCTTGCGAAGGTCGATATTTTGATCGGTAAAATATTTTTTCTCTTCCATGGAAAGGATAAGTTTTTTTACATAATCTTCGGCCCTTCCATCTTGGAGTGAGGAGCTCTTGTATTTATTGAGCTCGCGAATTCTGAGCTTTAATCTGTACATCTGCCACAATCCGCTTCCGATGAGAACTGTGAGTAAGGAGCATAGAGCGTAAAACCAAAATGTCTGGTAAAAATGCGGCCTCAATTGAAATTCATAAACGACCTCTTCTCCACTCCAAACATCATCATTGTTCGATGCTTTCAGCCGGAACCGGTAGAATCCCGGTGCGAGCCGGGCATAATGGACATTCCTTTCTGCTGAATCTGTAATATGATTCCAGTCATCATCGTATTCTTCCAGCTTATAACTGAATTTTACTTTTTCCGGAGCGGTCAGGCTGAGGGCGTTGAAGTGGAAGGTCACATTTTTCACTCCCCGGGGAATTATGATCTTTTGCTGCGGGGAATAGTAGGCGCCGCCGATGACAACCGATTCAAGGAAAGTTTTAGGAGGGTATTCATTGATTTTTACATGCGCCGGATCGATCATTGATAAGCCTTT
>JAFGNQ010000068.1 GCA_016926925.1 Candidatus Aminicenantota bacterium | reverse complement strand
TCCGGAATGGAGAAAACAGAGTTTGCCCTCCTCCTTTTTATCGTATTCCAGGTTGACCAGTGAACAGGTGTCCAGACAGTTGACGAACCGTTGACGACTCCTTTTTGCCCCCTTGGCCACGCCTTTGAGTTGTCCCATCCCGGGAGTAAAAAAGGTCACCAGGAGGTCGGTCTCTCCGAACTCCTGGATCCCCAGGATGATCGCTTGAGAAATATGATTTTTCATGAAGGGATTTAGAGGGACCCCCCGTGCAGTGCTTTGATTCGTGCCCGATCGGGTGACCCATCTTCGAGAACGGGAAAGTCGGCAACAAATTCAACATAACGGGGTTTTTTAAATCGGGCAATCCTTTCACCCACAAATTCGATGAGATCTTTTGCATCAAGTTGCTGACCTTCTTTCAGCAGGCAAACCGCCTTAATACCTTCTTTCCATTTTGGGTCGGGGACGCCGAATACAACGGTTTTTTCTACTGCCGGGTGCTGGAGGATCACCTTTTCCACCTCCGCCGGGTAGACGTTTTCACCTCCCGGCTTGATGAGTTCCTTCTCCGGTTTGCGGCCTTTATAGAAAAGAAACCCCTCCTCATCAAAGTGGCCTAAATCCCCTGTGTGGTGCCAGCCGTCCCTAAATGCATAAGCGGTATCCTCCGGGAGATTCCAGTAACCCTTAAAGACCATCGGCCCTTTGACGGTAATCTCCCCCACCTTCCCCACAGGGACCGGACGATCATAATCATCAACAATCCTCACCTGCACCAGGGGGATCATCTTTCCTGCCGATCCCGGCCGGTCATTATATCGACCATATGTTGCCACGCAGGATACCTCGGTTTGGCCATACATGGACCAGAAGGTGCCACCCGTAATTTTTTGATATCTTTCTATATTCTCGGGGGTTTCTATCCCGTTCACCGACCTTAAGGAACGGATATCCCTTCCCGTCTTTTCATGCTCTTCAATAATAGAGGAAAGCATAGGCGTAAAAACCATCGTGAGGGTGACCTTTTTTTCCTCAATGACTGCCACCGCCTTGGCCGCATCGAACCTGCTCATGTTTACATTCAGGGCGCCTGCATGAAAGGTCGTGGCCGCCATAAAAAGCCCCCCCACATGAAATAGGGGAATGCAATTGAGATAAACATCTTCAGGGGTGAGGTGAAGATAGTGATCAAAATGCAAATCGGCCAGGAGCAGGTTGCCGTGGCTCAGTAAGGCGCCCCTCGGCCTGCCTGCTACGGCCGCTGTGTGAATGATTACAAGACCATCGCTGCTCGAGACCTCACTGGAATTAAAATCCCCATGATTATCCATGAGCGATTCAAAACCCAAAAAGGCCCCTGTAGGAGGAGCAAAGCAAAAAAAAGAGTTGATTGATGGCAGGTCTTGTTTGATGCGATCGATCAGGACGCGATATTCTTCGTCCATGAACAGGAACTTCGGCCCACAATCAGTGAGATTGTATGCCACTTCGTTCTCCGAGAGTCGCCAGTTGATGGGAAGCACTATCGCCCCAAGGGCGGCGGCCGCGCCGAAAACAAGAAAATATTCCAGTGAATTTTTCGCCAATACGCCAATACGGTCGCCCTTTTGGATACCGTGTTTTTGAAGCCCGCAGGCCAGGCAATCGACCTTTTTCTTGAACTGGAAAAACGTGAGTGTCCGGTTATCGTCGACGTCGAACCAGGCTTCCCTGTCCCTGAAACAGAATGCATTTCGATCGATCAGATCATAAAAAGTGAAATCATAAAGCCCCATATTACTCTCCAAATCTTGGAAAGGCGCCTCTATCCTATACTTTAATCACCTCGCCGGTGTCAACCCCCCATTAAGCGTCATTCGCTTCACCGATCATTGATCAGATCGGCATGTTTTCAAGCATCTGAGGTACCAGATGTTGATGACATCGACCCAAGAAGTATTCATCCGTCATCCCTGCGACAAAATCACGCACAATTCCGGCGGCCGGCGTCATTTCCCGGTAATCGCGAGACATACCCTCTAAAAATTCGCGATAAATGTCGGATTCGCGATTTTCCTTTTCCAGATCAAAAAGATATTTTTCGAATAACAACTCAAACATCAATTCCACCTTCGGGGTTTGTCTCTTCACCTTTTCGCTGGTGTAAATAAAAGCCTGGTTGAATTCTTTCAAGGTCTTCAGAGCATCACTCACACCTTCACTGAACGTCACATATGGCCTGTCCAGGCTGTTGGCCACAAGATCCTCCACGAGGGTATATACGATGGTACCGTTGGTCTCCCCTAAGACTTGACGACATGTCCCGGGCAGATCGTCACGGGAAATAAGACCGAGTCGAATCGCGTCCTCAATGTCTCTTCCAATATAACTGATGGTATCAGCCATTCTGACGACGCAACCCTCCAGAGTCATGGGGTGATTATCTTTTGTCGGATACTGCACCCTTTCTTCCATCTCCTGATCGAGATTCTGAAAATCCCTGTCATTGTTTGGTTGCAGAGACGGGCTGTGCAGTTCACCATTATGGCATAGTATACCGTCTAGGACCTGGAGGCTTAGATTCCAGCCGACACCCTTCCTTTCAATTTTTTCCAAAAACCGGACACCCTGAATGTTGTGCAAGAAATGCCCGATACCATGTTTGAGACACATTTTTGAGAGCAATTTTTCACCATCGTGGCCAAAGGGTGTATGGCCGATATCGTGACCAAGTGATATGGCTTCAATCAGATCTTCATTAAGACGGAGAAGGCGGCCAACGGTTCTGCCTATCTTTGAGACAAGCTGTACATGGAGGACACGATGGGTGATATGGTCATTCTTTATCAAATAAAATACTTGCGTTTTGTCGATATAGCGTGAATAGGCCAATGAATGAAGAATACGATCCGTGTCCAATGAAAAATTTTGCCGGTGACCTTCAAGGATACTTTTCTCTTTCTTTCTCCTCAACGCATCCCGACTCAAACAGGCCCATGGCGCTAGCCGTTCTTTTTCTGAATGGTCAATCCGGTCTTTAATTTTCTGTAGCCGGTTCTGTTTGTTCACTCGTTGTCTCCCTCCTGTGACTTTTTTTGGCAGGCGCTTTTGAATTCATCCCATATGTGTTTCCCTCTTTTCGATAGGGTTTGGTTGGTTTTTTCCACGATAAATCTGGACTTCTCCTGG
>JAFGNQ010000411.1 GCA_016926925.1 Candidatus Aminicenantota bacterium | reverse complement strand
GCCTTCAGGGTGCGGGCGGTGAAAGTCTCGTTATCGGGCAGATGGATTATGACGGCGCTCTAGAAATCGCCGTTTCGGATGGGAAGGTGGTCGATACGGAAACAAAATCCGTCCAATGGACCTGGCAGGAGGAATTCGGCCCTATGCTGGCGGCCGAAGATATCGACGACGACGGTAGGGACGAACTGATCACATGTAAGGGATGGGGCTTTGTCTGGGCATTCGATGTCAACCTGCAGCTTCCGAAATGGTCTCTGCCATGCGACGGGGGAATCGATTCCATTAAAATAGCGGATATCGATCAGGATTTGATGCCGGAGCTGATCGTCGGAGATGATTGGGGAGACCGCATAAAGTGCTACAGCACGGCAACACAAAACCTGGAATGGGAAATCGGCAATCCGAAAGATGGAATCAACAACCTCACGGTTTCTGATTGTGATGCGGATGGAACAAAGGAATTGATCTGGGGAACCGACGAGGGTTTTCTCTTGGTCCTCGATTGGCAGGCGGAGACGATCGAGTGGAAAAATATGCCGCTCAAAGGCCCATTCATCGGGCCGGAGATCGGTGACATAGACGGTGACGGCCGGGTCGAAATTGTCTGTGCCTGCTCTGATTCGGATGATGGAGACGGCCCTCGTCTTATGGCCTTCTCCAACAACAGTACAAAGCTGAGAGCCCTGTCCGATAGACTATGGATCGGATCCGGCTGGGTAAGAGGAGTGCACGCTCTCAAGCTCTTTGACGTGGATCAAGACGGACGGATGGAAATTATCGTGGCCATTGAAGATTACGATGGTATCATTGCCATATATGACTTTGCCGCCGAAGGCTATTTCAACCTGAAGTGGACCAATTCAAGCCGGCCTGCCGGCACGAATTTTCACTCTGTTGAAGCGGGAGATGTGGATGGGGACGGAAGGTTGGAAATTATTGCAGGCAGCGACGACAGTCCTTCCGGTGTCAACATTTACATTTATGATTATATCTCCGGTGCTGAAGAATGGCACTCCATGCACATGGGGCAAAACTGGAACGCAGTCATCGATTTATTGGTGGAGGATGTTGACGGAGATACGATTGATGAAATCATAGGAGTTGTGGAGGGAGATGATGCCTATATTTTTGATGGAGCGAGCAAAACTCTAGAAACAATTCTGTTCGGAGAATTCCTGTCCGTTGAAATTACAGACAAAGGCTCGAATAAATTGATTCTCCTCGGGGATACGAACGGATACCTCAGCATTCACAAGCATTCTGCAGGCAACACCTCGGAGATTTACCGCAAGAAAATAGCTTCGGATTCTGTCTATGGGCTCAGCTTTGCTACGAGCGAGAGACATCATGTTCTATTCGGAAGCGGTGGGTTTCTGAGGTGCGCAACCACCAGTGCAACTCTTTGGGAGAGCCTGGGCTACGGATCTCCATTCGGCTGGAACACAGCATTCCACCCCTATTCTTCGTACTTCGTTACTTGCGGGCTGTACTCCATATCCCTTTACAAATACCAGATGTACTGACGCAAACTTAGATCATTGTACCCTCTTATCTGATCCAGTAGTTGTTTTTCTTGCTCAATTCGAACTCGATGATGTTTTTGGGATCGATTTTGACATAGGCGATTTCCGCCGAACCGCTGAAATCGTACACTATGGAATCTCGAACATTATCCCAGTCGCACACTTCTTCGCTTCCATCCGCAAAATGGATCAAGATCGTTACGGGAAAACGAAGTTGTCCATTACGTCTTATCCAAACTTTGTTCCCTTCGACCTTTTCCACCTCGAAATCGCAGGTATGCGTCGTGGTCATGTACTCATCGAAAAACCTCGCGAAATTCATGCCGGTGATTTCGTGGACCACATCATAAAAATCTTGCGTTTCGGGATGTTTGAATTTCCATCTTTGAAAAAAGGTCTTCATAACCCTGCCCCAAATCGCGTCACCGAAATAATTATGAAAGGTGAGCAGCATCATTTCGGGCTTGGTATAGGTGAATGCGAAAAATTCCCATCCGGGCCTGTAAAGCCAGGCCGGCTGAAGGACCGTAGCCGCCTCGGGATAGGCGAGATAATAGTATCTTTCGTTATCCCTTATGGTCCGGTATTCCCCGTTATGGTTCTCGAGGGCATATTTGCCTATTCCAAATTCAAAGGCTACAGTCGTCGCATAGCTGTTTATGCCTTCATCGATCCAGACATGGTCTGTCTCGTTATTGGCAATCATCCCCATCCACCAGTTGTGGCCGAATTCATGGATGGTGAGGCTTTCGATATGCTTGTCACTCGCAGGCAGGGGTTCGGCCCTGTAAACCTCAATGGCGTAATCCGTATCGAAGTTGCCGGTCTGGAACAGAGTCGGGTATTCCATCTCCCCGGCTGCACGGTGTTTTGAATCTATAACGGTTATTTGGGGATAAGGATACTCTCCATACCTGGTGCCGTAATAATCGAATGTGACTTTTACGGCTTTTATGAACCGATGGGCGATATCGACATGATCCTTCTGGCAGAGCAATCTTATTTGCTTGCCCTTGTAATCCTCCTTGAATTCGACAAAGTCAATATCCGCACACCAGGCAAAATCATGCACATCCTCGCAATAATAATGCATTTTTTTCAAGCTTCCGGCGAGCGTTTCTTCGGCGACAAGAACACCCGTCGCTCCGACGACATATTTTTCGGGAATCGTTACCATGACGTCGTACACGCCAAAATCGGAATAGAATTCTCCGTTGGAATGGTACTGACGGCAGTTCCACCCCCAATCCTCATACACACCGATTTTCGGAAACCACTGAGTCACACTGAAGAAGTTTTTTTCATAGCCTGACCGGGAGACTACAGGCGGAAGCTTGGTTTCGAAGGTTATGGAGAGAGCCAGTTCTTCACCGGGTGCTACCGGTTTCGGTAAATTTACGGAACATACGGTTTTGTCGTGAGGATTGCCGTCGTCCGGCTGGATGAACACGATGTTGGGAGCAAGATCCGTCCCATCGGGAAGCGTCATGCTTAAAATTTTGCAGTACCCCCAGTGGCCTATGAGCTCCCGGGGAACTTCGGGCATCTCAGACAGAAGCGAGCTTTTTTCGTCGCTGAAAGCATTCTGATAGAGGTGAAACTGAAGCTCGTCCACAGGCCGGTCTGAAGAATTTTTCCAGACCAGAACTTCCTGACCGGAAACGATCTTTGTCTCCGGATCGAGCCGGCATTCGATAGTGTAATTCGCAATCCGTTCGGTCAACGGCGGATCGAACATCTTCTGTCGACCAAACATCAGCGCCGGCAGGATAAAAATCATTACCCAAAATCTTTTCATGTCGCACTCCGTGTTTTTTTGTTCATTATATCATCTTTGCTCCTTTAGAGGGCATCAAGAATTCTCAAATACCAATAAGGAGACAATGGAGTTTCGAACGATTTGTATCTCGTCACAAATGGAAAACAGTCGTTTTCTTCTGTATTACAGAATATTATCTTGACATATGTATTTATTTCTTCTATATTACCGAAGAAACATAAAGGAGTGACGGATGAAATACCTATCCCGCCAGGAAGAGATTCTGCTCCTCTCCATCTTAAAACTCAAAGGTGATGCGTATGGAGTTATGATCCGGAAACACGCATCCAAAGAGACAGGAAAATACTGGTCGATCGGGGCTGTTTACGATG
>JAFGNQ010000410.1 GCA_016926925.1 Candidatus Aminicenantota bacterium | reverse complement strand
TGCATGGAAACCAGAACGCCGCCCTTTTTAAGGACTTTGAATGATGCGTCGGTCACATGGCCGCCGACCGTGTCGAAAACGGCGTCGACATCTTTCACGATGTTCTCGAATGCCTCGGTTTTGTAATCGATGATTTTGTCGGTGCCCAATTGTCTGAGAAATTCAGCATCGTCTCCGCCGGCTGTGGCAGCGACATAAGCTCCCATGGATTTGGCCAGTTGGATGGCAACGTGGCCGATGCCTCCGGCGCCGCCGTGGATGAGAATTTTTTGTCCGCTCTTGAGTTCCATGTGCTCTTCGAGCGCCTGAAGCGCACTTATGCCGACAAGCACCGAAGCGGCAGCCTGGTCATGGTCGGTGGATTTGGGCATGAGTGCAGCGTTTGTCGTCTTGACCAGTGCCATTTGTGCGAATGCCCCCGATCCGCCGCTGAGCACGATGGCGGTGCCGTATACGTCGTCTCCAGGCTTGATGCCCTTCACGTCGTCCCCGGTGGCCGCTGCCTTTCCGGAAAAATCTCCGCCCAAAGTCACGGGAAATTGCAGGGGAATGTTTTTTTTATAAATTCCTGAAAGGATTTTCGTGTCGAAGGGGTTGATGGCCGCAGCGTAGACCTCGACCAGGATTTGATTCGCCTGGAACTCCGGCAGCGTCACTTCGTTTATTTCCAAAACTTCGATGCCCCCGTATGAATTTATCTGAACTGCTTTCATAGATAATTCTCCTCGATCCGGGAATCACCACCAGTTTATATGCATTACTATAGATATGATAGCATTGCAACAGGGAATTTGATTTTTTAAGGGCCCCATTACTTTAATTCTAGAGATATTGTCGGACCTGTATAAAAATTGCGAAGACATGGTTTATAATCCGGGGGAATATAGAATCTATTGTGTGCATGTCCTTTGCTGCCCGTCAAAGTGAGGGGTTGGAAAGATGAAAGATCAGGACAAATCAAAGGCGTGGCTTATCGAAGATCTGAAGGGTATGCATCGTCGGAATGCTGAACTGGAAGTTATCAATACAGAGCACAAAAAGGTGCTGGAAGCTCTGCGCCGGAGTGAAACGATCCTGAACGAAATCGGGTTCATGGCTCGAATCGGAGCCAAGCTCATCACCCCCCGGTGCCGATCTCGGCTACAATCATTCCCGGTTCGATGCCGATGGCGTCCATGACCTTGTCCGGAGGTTGAAGGCGGTTGAGCCTGGCCTCATTGGCTGTTTCCGGCTTTAAGACCCCTTCTTCCTCTTGGTCTGGGTAAGCACAAAGTGATGTAAACAAGAATATAAGAATGACGAGTATGAAAACTATTGCCTTCCGCTCCACGATTTCCTCCTCTTTAGAATTTTCCGCTTATTTTTCCTGTCGGGTGCCGTTAAGTGCATTGTCGGGTTTCATTATTCAGACGCTAGTCAATAAGTTAAGCAAAAAACATACCAAAATACATCAGCGATTTGCGGGAGCCTGAACCGTGTGCTTATCTGGTACCAACGAGAGTTGTCCGTTTCTGAACTTTACCTGTACCAGAAACGAACAGTGTGATTTCATTCCGCATTTTCGCCAAGTTCTTAGGTTGACCGATCGATAAAGATTTTTATGGAATCTTGTCATGTAAAGAAATTTTATACCAGTGTATTCAATTTCGGTTGCATATCTGTGTGTTTATGAATCGTATTAATTAACATTCTGTTTCGAGGTTAGGATGCCATCCCTGAATTCAGAAGTCTTTCATTTCAGTGGACGCTATACGTAATTCCCAATTGATTATGAAGTTTCTCGGATTAGAGAGCATAAGTCTTAATTATGAGCTCTTCAGAATTATTTCATTAAGTGTCGTGCTTCCGGAATTGGAGGTCTGAAATTGGCATATTTATTGCTTTCGTAAAAGAAAGGGTACTTGTCTTTGATCTGGAAATCGAAACGGAGTAACGATGAACAAACAAAGACGTTATTTATACGCTGTGATGGCGTTTTGGATTCTTTTGATGATTACGGCATCGACCCGGGCGCAGAATACGCCGCAGGATGACGAAATAATCTGGGAGTCTTTCAAAGCCTGGGTTCTGGCGAATACTGGGGCGGTCTCGCTCGAAGCGTTCGGTGAAAAATTGGCCGGGGACGGGCTGTCCCGGGATGAGGTCCAGCGATATCTGGATGTGGTCCGCCGCCTCTTCACCGAACACCCGGAGAAGGGGGTCGAGCTCACCTATGACCGTATCTTCTCCAAACCCCTGACTGGCGATCCCGAAAAAGACGGGTTCACCTCGACGCCCAGCGTCTTTATGACGGAGTCAACCAAGGAGTTGACTCCCGGCAAAGCCCTCGATGTCGGTGCGGGACAGGGCCGCAACGCCGTCTGGCTGGCTGAGAAGGGTTGGGACGTCACCGGAATCGACATTTCCGGGGTAGGACTGGCTGCTGCGGCCGCCAATGCCGAGAAAACCGGCACCCGCATCACGACCGTAAAGACGACCTACCGGGACTTCGACTACGGTCACGAACAGTGGGATCTCATCGTCATGATCCTGTCCTGGGCGCCGGTGTCCGATCCCGCTTTCGTTGACAAGCTAAATAAATCGCTCCGTCCCGGAGGCGTCCTCGTCTTTGAGCAAGTGCTCGAGACCGAAAAACAGTCCTTTCCAGCCGTTGTCCAGGCTCTTTCTCCCAATGCCCTTCTCGAATATTTCAAAGATTTTCACATCCAAAAATACGAGGAAGGAGTCTGGCTTGGTGATTGGGGCGGCCCCCCGGCCGAGCTCGTCCGGATGATCGCCCGCAAGAAATAGATCCCAAATACTATTTAAGTTCTTTCAATTTGGCGAGGAGGCGTTTGGGCGATATGGGATAGGCGGTCTTGAGTTCGGGAGCGAACAAAGACACCTTGAACTCCTCGATCATCCAGCGGAATTCATCGACGGCGATCCTTCTTTCGATCGAGATCCGAGAGTCTGATCCATCCGCCGTGTCACCCTGCAGGGCATCGAGGGCTTTGACAAACGGAGCGACTTGCCGGGCCTTGGCGCTGTCTTTGACGGGATTGTATGCACCTCGTTCGATCCGCAGGCTTAAGGCCTCCAAATAACGGGGCATGTGTTTCAGTCTCTCCAGGGCATACCTTTCGGGGAAATCCTTCGGCACCAGGTCGTCGAGCTCGTACTTCGCCTCGCCGATCAGTCTTTTGACCGCCTGGCTGTCCCCTTTGCTCTGCGCGATGTTTTTAAGAACCGAACGCACCTCATTGTACGCGGGGAGGATTTGCCGCACCGCCTCTCCCAAAGCATGGCTGATGGCGAACAGGTCCTTCGTCATGTGCTCCGTGCAGGCCTGGAATTCCTCCGGGCTCCTGATGTTTTTCTCCAAGGCTTCCTTTTGAAGGGCTTCCATCATGGCTTTTTCTATGGCTTCCCTGCCTCCGAAATACAGCGCCTGATTCCGGAGCTCTTCCGGGACGACCAGGTATTGTTTCAAAAACTTCAGATCCTTTTGGAAGCGCAGGAAAAGCAGGGATCGAACCCCTTTGCGATGAGATTCCCGGGCCTGTTCCAGTTCTGAGAATAAGCGAATATTGGCGCCTCCCTCGGCTGGTTCCAGAGCCGGGTAGGCGGTGACAAAGGGACCGATGGGTACTTCTTCGGGTAGAGCTCCAAAATCCCATGAGTTCAGTCCGGTCCTCTCCCATTCCTCCCTAGCACGTGTCCATCTGTCTGATGAGGGAGGCGTTGCCGCCGGCCATTTTTTTTGCTTCAAGGACTCCAGATCCCGGCTGGCTTCGAGCTCTTCTTCTTCGGGCCCGATTACGGAAATCCGTATCCTGAGGTGGGAGGGGACCGCAGCCTCGGCCCAGGCGGATTCCGGTATGTCCAGCTGAAAGCGTCGCCGTACGAAATCGGTTAAGGTCTTGTAGAGCGAATCTTCTTTCGGCTCTATCTCTTTGAAAATGATCTCAGCTTTTTCCGAAACCGGTACAAGAAGCTTGCGGTAGCGCTTGGGAAGCCCTTTGACTAGGGATTCGATCTTTTCCCTGAACTGACCGGGAACGCCCCATTGCAGGGCTTCCTGGGATATGTCCTTGATCATGAAAAGAGGAGCCTTTAAGGTCGCACCGTCATCTTTCTCTCCGGGAGCAAACCGGTAGGTCAGAGGAAGCCGCATTTCCCCGATAGCCAGATGGTCGGGAAAGCCGGAAAGTTCTTTTTCATCCGGAAACATCTGCAGAAGATCGTTTTCGCTCATTTTCAGGAAGGCATCGCCGCCCCTGTCCTTGATGTATTTCCGCAGACTCCGTTCGTCGCATAATCCAGGCAGGCGCAGTGTGTAGAATTCAGCCAGCGCCTCTTCTCCGGCAAGATACCCGCGCCTTCTCAGCTTTTCCTCGATTTGTGCGAGCCGCTCAACGAGTTTTATGTTGTGCTCGAGAAACGGCGGCGGATCGTGGAGTTTTCCTTCCACCAGAGCCGTCTGAATAAAAATCCGGCGGGCTTCTTCAGGATCGATGCGGCCGTAGGAGACGCGGCGTCCGGAGACGATCTCCAGGCCGTATAGGGTCACCCGCTCCAGGGCGACCACTTCTCCCCTGTCTTTGTCCCAATGGGCGCCCGCATGGGAATAGCGGCAGAGGTCGCCTCCCAGCGCTTCCAGCCATTCAGGATCGATGCGGGC
>JAFGNQ010000409.1 GCA_016926925.1 Candidatus Aminicenantota bacterium | reverse complement strand
CGGCCAATCCGGCAAAGGAGGGCATCAGAATCAGAACAGCCAGCAGGGCTAGAGAAAAAGCGACGAGACTCAGCCCCACAGACTCGGTCAGGAACTGCCCGACGAGCAGTTTCCGGCTGGATCCCAGGATTTTACGGATCCCCACTTCCTTTGAGCGGTGGGTGAAGCGGACTGTGGACAAATTCATGAAATTGATGCAGGCAATGAGAAGGGTGAAGACGGCAATGGTGCCGAAAATGAACAGATCGGACGCACTCCCCTTCAAAGAAAGGTTGTCTGTGATATTTTTGTTAAGATGGATATCCTTCAGCGGTTCCAAGATGAAAGAAGAATAAAAGCCCTCCTTGGCGATAAACTCATCTAGAGCTTTTCCCGTCTCTGCCCGAAACTGCGGCCCGTAGTGGCGCATGAAGAATTCAGGAAACTTGGATTCCAGTTCTTTGGGATCAGCCTGTTCATGGAGGCGGACATAAGTGAAATAATTATGCTGCATCCAGCGCTTGCTACGGGCATTGGAGGAGGTACAGAGTGAGGCCATGAAGTCGAATTGGAGATGGGATTGGGGAGGAGGGTCATGGATCAGACCGGTTACTTTAAAATCTTTTTTTAAATCTTCAAAATGAAGGATTTTCCCCACAGGATTTTGTTTGCCGAAATAGCGTGCGGATGACGACTGCGTGACAACAATGGTCAGAGGATCCTGGAGCGCTGTTTTCGGATCCCCGGCAAGAAATGAGAAGTCAAAAATTTCAAAAAAAGAGGCATCGGCGAAACGGACTCTTTCCTCCAGGAACTGCTTCTCCCCCGCACGGACAAGGTAGGTACTCGACCAAGGGCTGTAGCGGGCTGCGGACTCAACCTCCGGAAAGTCCTCGATCAAAGCCTCGGCCAATGGCGGAGAGCTCCATGCGCCGCGGAATGTCTCACTGCCATTGATGATATGAGAGCAAACACGGTATATCCGGCTTCCATCCTTGTGAAACCGGTCGAAATTCAGTTCATGATGTATGTAGAGGGCGATGATCAGACTGCAGGCCATGCCCACCGCCAGTCCGGTTATGTTGATGATGGAGAATCCCTTACTCCTACGAAGAATCCTCCACGTGATCTTGAGGTAGTTTTTAAACATGATGGCGCTCCATAAGAAAAAGTTGAAGGCGAGTTCCGGAAGCGATCGCACAACTTCTCGTCGGTACCACCATCGGGCTTTGCTGCAACCCTTTGTTTCCACTCTGTGAATGTATTCCTCCTCCAGATCACCGACAAGAGAAAAGGCATCTCCCGTAGGACGAAATCTTCCCAAAACCCATTCGGCAATTTTGGGTGGACGAGAGCCTTTCCGACTGGAAGATTTTTTTTTATTTCTTAAAATCATGAGAACATCTGTATATATATACGGATGTTCCGGAATAATGGTTTATAGTAAGAAAAATAAAGTTTACAGCATAATCCGAACCAGTGAGGGAGGTCTTTCTCTTATAAAAAAGATTCTGTCCGGAGGAAATAAATATCGTTTGAATCTATTTTTTCAAGCGATATTTTTCGCTCAATTTTGTTCAATTCGCTCTACTATCCAAAGAAATATGCAGGGTTAGTATTTCCTCTACAACGGCTCCTGCCACCGCCCCGATTCCCCGGGTTTGAATTTTTTCTTCCCCCTGTAACACCGGTTACGAAACCGTTGACTCCGGTGCAAGGTCCTTCATCAGTGTCAATTATATATTCCCTGAACCTTGATGTTCATCTTCTATTTCCTTTGCATAAAGCTCACACCCTTCATCCGTTGAAACAATATAGTAGAATCTATCATGGTTGATATCAAAGAGCCTGACCCCAGTTCCCATCATCTGTTCTGTGAATCCGGGAGGGCTGACTTCCGGAAGTAAGACCCGGCTGAGTTCATTTCCTTCAAGATCCAAGACAATATACTGCTGTCTTTGTCTCTCTTTTTTGTAAGTTTGAACATAGATTTTATTGTCAGTGATAACCAGATCGCTGATTGCCGGGAAGGCTTCAGGATAATTTAGGTTCAGGGTCTTTTTAAGCTCCTTCCACCCGCCCGGAGCGTTGCTCATGAAAGGATCGACACTCAGAAGCTTTTCGGCCTCCCTTTTGTCGGCAGTTTTCACGGGGATCTTTTCAAGGCCTTTATGGATGGCATAGATCTTTTCTCCGTTATGATCGAAAACCTCGATATAAAATCCTCTGGGGCTTTCCTCGATAAAGATCTTATCCTCGTACACGGCGAAATGAACCGAGTCCGGAATCATATCAATCTTTTTATGTTGAGCCGCAAACGGCTGCCTGTAAAGCTCCCGGCTCTTTTGGCAATCGGGATCGCACCAATTTATGGTGGAGTATTGCATATTTTTTCCGGCGTCGAACATCCTTTTTTTCGCTGTGTAATTCTTTTCTACAGGTATCATTTGTGTAAACTGCTGGCTTCTTCTCAATTCCTTGATCAGAGTTCCGGAAAGCGAATACGTAACAACCTTATTGACACTGTCGATAACCACGTAATCATCGAACACATACAATACATTCTCTAACCAGGGAGTTATTTCCACTTCTCCCGGGCCTTGTCCTTCTCTTCCGAATTTGCGGAGCAGTCGCAGGTCATCGATCGAAAAAACGAAAACGGTCGCTCCTTCCAGAATAAAGACTTCACCTGCACGCACGGCCACGCCTGCCGGCTTAAAAATTCCTTCTAGGATTCCGATCTTTTCGGCCTTAACAAAGATCGTGCAGAAAGCCAGAGTCAGGATGCAAGCCAACCCTTTTCGAATTTTCATAATCCTTCTCCCGTCGTGAGTACCACCGTGCTAATTCATTCGATCTCGATTTCCTATAAAGACGATCCAGGTAAAGAAATATTCCGTAACATTCGCAGAAAAAGTAATGACTAAAAAAGATATTTCCTTCATTTCAATCCGCCAGCATAATGGCCCAGATCCCTTTGAATTACATCGCATCGATGATGGCGTTAAAGGTCGCACTGGGGCGCATCACCTTTGTGACCAATTCCGTATCGGGAATATAGTATCCACCGATATACACAGAGTTCCCCTGAGCGGCCAGCAATTCTTTTGTGATCTTGGTTTCGTTCTCTGCCAGAGATTCAGCCACAGGAATAAACCGTTCCTTCATCGATTTATTTTTATCCTGGGCTGCCAAAGCCTGGGCCCAATACAGCGCAAGATAGAATGTGCTTCCTCGGTTATCGATCTCATTGACCTTACGGGAAGGAAGCCGTCCGTTTTCCAAATATTTGGCGATGGCGGAATCGAGTGTTTCCGCCAGGACAGCCGCTCTTTCGTTCCCTGTATTTTCGACGATCAACTCCAGAGAGGGCACAAGGGCACAATACTCTCCCAGCGAATCCCACCTCAGGTGACCTTCTTTTAAAAGCTGTTGGACATGCTTGGGAGCAGACCCCCCCGCACCCGTTTCGAACAGTCCTCCACCTTGAAGAAGAGGAACGATGGACAGCATTCTGGCACTGGTTCCCAGCTCAAGGATTGGAAAAAGGTCCGTGAGATAATCTCTGAGCACATTGCCCGTCACAGAGATCGTGTCCTCGCCCCTGCGAATTCTTTCCAGGGTGAACTTCATGGCGTCCTGGGGCTTCATGATCCGGATATCCAGGCCTGATGTATCGTGCTCGGGCAGGTACCGATTCACCTTCTTGATGATCTCAGCATCGTGCCCCCTGTTTTCATCCAACCAGAAAATCGCCGGTGAACCGGTAGCCCTGGCTCTTTTCACAGCCAGTTTGACCCAATCCCGGATCGCGATATCTTTTGCCTGACACATTCTGAATATATCGCCCTTTTCCACGGCTTGCTCCAAAAGAACCATGCCCGAATCAGCAACGACTCGGATCGACCCTGCGCCGGCGGCTTCAAACGTCTTGTCGTGAGATCCGTATTCTTCAGCTTTCTTGGCCATCAGACCCACATTGGAGAGGTTGCCCATGGTAGAGGGATCGAACTGTCCGAGTTTTTTTGCATTTTCCAAAATTTCTAAGTACATCGTCGCATAACAGCGATCGGGAATCATAGCGATACAGTCCTCGAGC
Source organism: Candidatus Aminicenantota bacterium (assembly GCA_016926925.1). Next base: position 3,024 of record JAFGNQ010000409.1, on the reverse strand, counting down.
TCGTCGTTTTTGTTCCACATCTTGCCTCCGTCCCGCACGACGTTGGGCATGGACGCATCAACGATGATGTTGTTGGGAACATGGAGGTTTGTGATACCATGTCTCGAATCGACCATGGCCAAGGCCGGCCGGTTTTCATAGACGGCATCGATATCAGCCTCGATTTCGGCCTTTTTATCGGCCGGAAGTTTGTTCAGTTTTTCCAGAACATCGGCCAGGCCGTTGTTCACATTAGCTCCGATCTTTTTGAGCGTGTCCGCGTGCTTCTCCAGAGCCTCTTTGTAATAAACCGAAACACAATGGCCGAACATGATGGGATCAGAGATTTTCATCATGGTCGCTTTGAGGTGCAAAGACAAGAGCACCCCGTCCTTTTTGGCCTCCTGGATCTGCTCGGCATAGAATTTTCTTAAGGCAGCCACGTTCATCACGGCTGAGTCTATGACTTCACCCTCGATAAGATGCAGCTTGTCCTTCAATGTCTTCGCAGTACCGTCACGGTCCACGAATTCGATCTTCACGTCGCATGCTTCGTCTATCGTGGTGGATTTTTCACTTGCGTAGAAATCTTTTTCTGTCATGTGGGTGACGCGAGCCTTGGAACCCGACTTAGGCCAATCTCTCATCATTTTGTGAGGATGCTTTTGAGCAAATTTCTTGACGGATGCTGCCGGCCGGCGGTCTGAATTGCCTTCACGCAAAACCGGATTGACCGCAGAGCCGAGAACCACGGAAAACCTTGCTTGGAGCGCTCTCTCAGCATTGTTTTTGGGTTCTTCCGGATATTCAGGGATATCGAAACCCTTTTCGCGCAGCTCTTTGATGGCAGCCTGGATTTGAGGGATCGACGCACTGATATTGGGCAGTTTAATAATATTGGCCTCAGGCGTCATGGCCAGCTCACCGAGAATTGTCAACCAATCGGGGACTTTTTGGTCCTCAGTAAGATTGTCCGGGAAATTGGCGATGATCCTGCCTACCAGAGAAATATCTGCCAAATCGACATCGATGTCTGTTCCTTTTGTGTAGGCTTTCAGGATAGGAAGAAACGCCTGCGTAGCCAATGCCGGCGCTTCGTCCGTGTAGGTCCAGGTAATCTTTGCTTTTTTCATTTTCCATCCTTATGAGTGTAATAAGTATTATGAATAGGATAATTCCGTGTCGATATCCTATCTATTTTAAGGAAGATAAGATATAAGAAAATCTCATAAGAGTCAAAAGAATTTTGGATCAAGTCCATGAATGAGACCTGGATATCCGGATTCACTATTTATGAGCGCAGATGACGGGCCCGATCAAGAAATTGCGGCAACCACTCGGAGGCTTTGTTTTATTTGTTTCGCGCTAAGAGGGCTTGACACCCGGCTCCTTTCACGATATTTCATTAAGTCCAATCATCGTTTTAATCGAACGAAAGGATACTTAATGAAAGAATCGCTCCCAAAAGTAACCGTTTTTATCCTTATTTTCATCGGATTGATCGTCTTCTCCCCTCCGGGCATCGAATGCGGCCGGGAGGATGCGGCGGCATTACTCTTAGGCGAATGGATTGTTGCCGGCAAATATGAGACCGGAGACGGCGAAGCTGTATTCAAAGCCGATATGACTTACACATTAAAAGAAATCCACCCAGACGGTACGGCTGTGACCCACAAAGGGGAGTACAGGCTCGATCCTTCCGCAGAACCCTGCGCTGTCGACCTGTGCGTGGGCAAATTCAGCAACGCCGGATCAGAGTGGGTCACCACCTTCGGTATTCTGAGGTTTATCTCCAACGATAAGGCCGAGATCCACTTCGATCCTAGCGGGAACCGGCTGGGTTCTTTTGACGGAACGGAAGCCGAATACATCCATGCCTTGACCCGCAATAAATAAGGCTCATATCGACTCCACTCGCCGAATATTTGCGCTGCGGCACATACCGTATCATGGACGGGCGTCCATTTGAACCAAAAAAACGGTCTCTCAACAGAGGATTTGGCCCGCTTTTCAGAAAGAAGACGCCAAAAGCATTCCTACAAGTATCGACATGTTTGGAATTAAAAGGAGTAATCGATGAACATGTGTTTGTGATTATTTTCCCTCAGGCAGGTTCATCCGCCGGAGCAGGTCTCGGTACCGCGGGTCGTCGTCAAGGAGATCAAAAGTAAATATGCTGATATAAGGCATCATGGGATCTTTCATCTCATATCCCCTCTCAAGCCATTCAATGGTTTTCTCTTTATCCCCAGCTAAAGCATACACCATAGCAATGGAATAGGGAGAAATATATGTCTGCTTCGAAAACGCTTCCATGGTCTCAGCCGCGGAGGTCATCGCCCCGCTGTAGCCATCTTCCACATATCCCTGGGCCATGACTTCCGCGAGCTCAGCGAAGCCCAGCCCTGTAAAAAATGCCTTGGCCGATTTCAGGGATTCCTCATACATTCCCTTCATATAGTAGGTTTCCCAGAGCCCATTATAAGCTACGGGATCATTGGGCGATGTTCTCAGGGCGTTTTGCAACCGCTCTATGGCGTCATCATAACGGCGCTGGTACTCCAAGGCGACGCCGGAAATAGTCAGGATAATGGAATTGAGCGGGTCCAATCGCACGGCCCGCTCAGCCATTGCCAATGCTTCATCCAAACGCCCCATATAGCACAACAAGTTCGAGTAGTACACGAGCGCATCCGGATAGTTGGGTTTGAGTTCGAGGGCCCGTTTGAAAGCTTGCTCTCCCCCCTCCCAGTCCCAGTCGTTCCAAGTTTTGATGGCAGCCAATGTGTAGTGAACCTCAGCCAAAGTGCTATCCAAGGCAAGTGCTCTGAGAACAGCATCCTTCGCCTTTGGCGTCGCTTCGCTTGGGACGACCAATCCCATCTGTTGACGTCCGGTCCAGACGAAAGCAATTCCTGCATAACCCAGAGCGTAATCGGGATCTGCTTCCAGAGCTTGTTCGAAGTAGTACAGCGCGGCATCGAGTTCCGGTGGAGTCAGCTTGTAAAGGTGAGACATGCCCTTGAGATAGGCCTCATAGGCCTG
>JAFGNQ010000408.1 GCA_016926925.1 Candidatus Aminicenantota bacterium | reverse complement strand
GGTCGAGAGTATCCTGCGCCTGGGACAGAGCGGAAACAACCTCGCCGAAAGAAATCTCGCCAATTACCACCAGATCCACATCACTCCTGGCATGCTGGCTGTCTCTGGCGAATGAACCATAGATGAAGGCTATTCTTATTTTATCCTTATACCGGTCCAGCGCCCGGCGCAGAACGTCCACAACCCCGCTGGTTTTTACGATGAGAGACTTGAGAGCTTTAAAAAACGGGCAGTTCCGGTTAGCCTGGTAGAAAACCTGCCTGCCCTTTTTGGTTTTCAGCAGGATTCCGGCAGCAGCAAGCCTCTTAAGCTCGCGATCCGCAGCGCCCTGGCCAGTCTTGACAGTCCTGGAGACCTGGCGCAGGTAGAATTCCCGCTCCGGGTGGGTAAAAAACAGGGCCAGCACTGCCAGCCGCGTTTTGCCGAACAGGGCCTCGGCCCCGCCGGTATAAAGAGTTGTCCCCATTTTGGGTGCATTTGTACTCATTCTGGGTGCATCCGTTTAAATTGTCTGGTGATTTCCTGCCGCCCGGCAATAACAAAGCTTCTATTATATAATGCCTAAGGTTGAACCGAGAATGCGGTTAATATGGTCAACTAATTTTTCTTTCCTGTTGTCGATTATGTCGTGGGTCGGCAAAATTTGTTTTCCTCCACTATCGCTATCTCTTCTGCCGTCAACTCGTAAAGCTGATACACGATTTTATCAATTTCTTGTTCCAAAGCTCTCGTATCTGAATTAGAATCTACGTTTTTAACAGCCATAATATTATCCACAAGCCTTATTATAGGCTTCTGTTGATCTGGGTTGATAATTATTTCCCGCGGTAGGACAATTTGTGTGACGTAGTAGTTAATAAAGTGCATTGTCCGAATAGCCCGATTATAAACGAAGTGATACGCATACCAATTAGCAAACTTCGAATGGAAATAACCCATTATGAATCGAGGATCAATATGGTCTTCTAAAATTCGAACAAAGACACAAGTATCATTAAAAAGTCGCTTCTTATCGTCTAAAAACATGGATATCTTGATATGTGGTATCGGATTTTCAATATGTGCAATAATCTCTTGTGCGATAAGTTTTTTCTCTTCAGGGTATTCATTTAAGTATTTTTTTGCAACCTCACCCTTAATGTACCGGTTTATCGGCTTAAGTCCCCATCGGCTAATGTCTATACCTTTAACACATGGGTAGTTACCGTAAGGTAGATGATTCAAATGAGAAGTGATGTTTGATATTCCAATATCGACATGCAGGAGATCGCCAGAGTCGACTATTCCATTACGCTTAATTTTCTGAAGTAATTCGATTGGATATAAACCTCGATAAATTTGTGCATTGTACCCTTCTCCTGTAAAAACTTCATTCCGCTTGAAATTGCCGAATACATTAATGAATCCTTCTTTTGAGACGAGTGCACCGATTGTAAAAGAGCTATCTCCTTCTGTTTTTCTTTGTCCAAATGCCATTTGTTCAAGAAGAACGTTCTCAAATGCTTGACTTGCATCCATTAAAAAAAGCAATTGGTTTTCATACCAAAGCTTTCTGATATTTGTCCATCTCTCACCATAAAGAGATTTTTTAGGAATGATAAGCGTCTGAATGCCTTGTGTTACCACAAGCTCCTTTAATGTTTTTAAGATGAAAAGTTCAGCTATATCTCCAGTTGGGAAATCGACACCTTCGACTTTTCTAAAATATTTCTTTTGCTTAGCGCTTAAGACACTTCGAAAACCATATGGTGGATTCCCTATTACTACATCAAATCCATCTCGCACACCAAACATCCACTCAGGATCAAAGAAGTCAGCGGATGTATTCTGGTCATAGGGGTCCCAGGCTGAGAGTTGTTTGGCGGTTTTATGATCCCAGCCGTCTTTTTCCAGCAACTCGGCAATTTCTGCGCGGAGTTGCTTATCCAGCTCCCGGAACATGCTTTTGCTTTTCGGAGTCCTGGCATTGAAGTGCTTCTCCCGTACTACCCTTAATTCGGCCTCTTTTGCGTCTATAGCAAGATTGCGAAGCATTAATTGCTTGGGCTTCTCGATCCCGATCAGAGTATTGGCGGCGACAAATTTGGTCTCCAGGTTCGGCAATGCCCGCACGCCCAAATTTTGTTTAGCTTCATCCACTTTCTGTTCCACGACCAGCGAGATAAAAAACCGCATCTTGGCAATCTGGACTGCAATGGGCTGGATGTCTATACCATAGATGCAGTTCTCGATGAGATAGAGTTTGCGGCCATAGTCGTCGTAGTTATCACGGAAAATCCGTACGGCTTCCTCGCGCATTACAATGTCGTCAAGCCTGGAGATTTGTTTGACTTTCCAGCGCTCGTTGTCTGGATCAAGCTTATTTAGAATGAAGACTAATTTATACAGAATACCCATAGGGAAAGCACCTGATCCGACAGCAGGATCGAGCACTTTAATAGAATCGATATGGTCAATCAATACTGCCACTTCATCCTCAGAAAAATCATGTTCTGTCTCTTCCCAGGAGAACAACTTCCTTAGCTTTCTTTCATAGGTATCATCTTTCCCATTTTTAAGAAACGCGATCAGAGCTTCATCCACCATATAATCCACAATTTCGCGTGGAGTGTAGAAAGAACCGGTAGCCTTGCGGGCTGTCGTGCCGGTTTCCGGATTGTAGGCTGCCAGCAGGTTCTCAAAGACCTTGCCGCAGAGTTCGGGATCGAGAGCCACTTCCTGATCGAACGGGGTATTTTCTTCGATAGTGAATTTATAACGGTTCAGTGTTTTGATTAGCCCGCGAACACGAGTCTTCCTGAACTTTTTGTCGCCATAATCCTCGCTAAGGTCTACTTCCTGATCAGGTCCGAAGAACAGATAATCTGGTGCGGTAACCTGACTGTCAGTACGCCGGGAAAAGCCGTCAATTCGCAGATAACGGGGTGTGGCCTTTTCACCCTGGTCCTTGTCAAGACATTCAAACAAACCGCCGTTGAGAAAAGGAATATTACGGAACAGATCAAGAGCTCTTGTTGGATCGTGGAAGCATTCCTTGAACCGGTAGAGACTGTGCGCCATAAAATTCTGTTCATCGCGCGTCCATTCTCGCTTGTCCATTTCGGTGTTGAGTGTGGCAAAAAACAGGTTCTGCAGAATGGCGCGGTAGAACACGGATTCCTTATTAGCTGTTTTATTTGGTTCAAAACCAACTAACAAACGCTTTAATTCACGCTCGTCAAATAAAGACTCTGGGATGAGTCCCTTTTCCTTGATGAACCAGCAGAATATCAGCCGAGTAATCAGGCGAATAACGCTTACATGGTCCAGTCCGTCTTTCTCCTTGGGCGCATCTTTGGGGAAATGAATGTGTTTCAACGCCCAGAAATACCAGTTTGCAATCTCGCGATAGAAATCCTTTGTGACCTTCTCAACGTCAAAAGCCTCGTCGTGCCTGCGTTGAATCGACAGGGCGGAGAGACCGAACAAATCCCGATCAAGTGATCCAAGATCAAGCATCTGGATGCGTTCTGACGCTGTCCTCAGTCCTTGTTCTGGTTTGATGGTGATTCGGCGAAACAACTTCCGTTTTTTCGCCGCCGCTTCGTACTTGACATTCAGGAAATTCCAATGGGTTTGGTGCCTGTTCGAAAATACGAAAAGTGCGTAAGGATCCTCTTTAAGCATACAGTTGACTACAGAACGCTGGGGGCCTCGCAGCAGCTCATCATACGCGAGTTTGCAATAAATAACATGAAAGGCATTATCATTGCCTCCTGTAGCGAGTAGCAGGGGATCTTCAGCAAGAGCTTCTGTGGGAGTTTCTTTCCATCCTCTGCGAGACAAAGGCGTGTTTGCGCGGTCGTAGTTTAGTTCTCTCCAGAACAACTCTTTCAGGGGTTCCATTCCGTTCAGGTTTTTGAGGATATTTAAAATAGCTTTCTGGCGTTCGAGATTGCTCATCTTAACCTCGAAAGGTTATTGACTTAAAAAATATTTGCTGTAGGAAGGGATTGGCATGCGCTTGTATTATAATTCTGATGATATAAGCTGTCAATAAAGAATCGGTTTTCTATGTATTACATTTTTGTATAAAATGATTTCCATGCAAAATAATAAATTGCGGGGGAAAGGAGAACACCTTTTAAAAAAGGTTTTCTCCTTTCCCCCGGACCCCCTATTCTTTTTCCCAAATTTTTTATTATGGCTATGTTTGTGTATAAACCCACACTGTAAAAGAAGTCTCCGCAAACAGTGCAAAAAGTTTTCTTGACTTCCATAGACAACTTACGTATATATTTTGTAGATACAAATCATGTCAAAAGGAGTTGGTTATGCAGGTGCAAGGCAAAATTCAAAAGTGGGGAAACAGCCTGGGGCTTCGCATTCAGAAGGCCGTGGCGGAACAGGCGCGCATAATGGATGGCTCGGAGGTAGATATTACCGTCTCCGAGAACAGGCTGATAATAACTCCTGCCCGCTCTCGCTATACCCTTGAGGGATTACTGGCCGGCGTCAACTCAAATAATCTTCATGGCGAAATCGATACCGGCTGCCAAACAGGCCGGGAGGAATGGTAGTGAGTAAACGATATTGTCCGGACCGGGGAGACCTTGTCTGGCTTTCCTTTTCACCTCAAGCGGGTTCCGAGCAGGCCGGGAGAAGACCTGCTTTGGTAATCTCTCCAAAGGCCTATAACTTGAAAGTCGGGCTTATCCTGGCCTGTCCTGTCACTACGAGCATTAAAAACTACCCATTTGAAGTAAAGCTGCCGGATGGTCTAAGCCTGGCAGGTGTAATACTGTCCGATCAGATAAAAAGTCTGGACTGGAACGCCCGTAATGCGGAGCTTGCTTGCAGGGTTCTTCCTGAAACAGTTGATGAAGTTCTGGCTAAGATATCCACTCTGTTATCTTAAATGTTACTACTGTTAAAATATTAATTTTGCGGGGGAAAGGAGAACACCTTTTCTTTTTCCCAAATTTTTTATTATGTCCTTGTTTGTATGTAAACCCGCACTGAAAAAGAAGTCTCCGCAAACAGTGTAAAAAGTTTTGGAAAGTGGGAGGGGGCACGGGGGAGGGCGGAGAACCTTTTCCAAAAGGTTTCCGCC
>JAFGNQ010000407.1 GCA_016926925.1 Candidatus Aminicenantota bacterium | reverse complement strand
CGATCCCGGACGGCTTGCCAGCCAATTCGCCATCCCCGACATGAACATCCTGATGGCCCCCTACATTCTGACTGACCCCGCGGTCCTCAAAAATCTGCCCGATACCGACCTTTTCAAAGAATGGTCCAAGCAGCTTGAGGCCCAGGGTATCGTGCTCATCGCCGACATGTACAACGGTTTCCGCAATTTCTACACGACTAAACCGGTGGCCCACGTGAAGGACCTTGCGGGTATGCGCATCCGCGGATTCGGCAACGACATCGGCAACGCCCTGGCCAAGTATTTCGGTTTCGCGAATATCGCGATTTCATTCGGGGAAGTCTTTCCGGCTATCCAGCAGAAGACCCTCGACGGGACCGAGGTCCAGGTTTCGGCCGCCGCGGGAAACGCCTTCTGGGACGTGACCAAGTATATCGCGGTGACGAAGCACTATATGCTTCAGACTGCTTTCGTATGTTCTACGAGACTTCTCGACGGCATGCCTGCCGCCGCCAAGGAATTCTTCCTGAAGACCATCCGCGAGAAGGCCCTCGAGTACGGCGCCATCGCCGAGACGGACGAAGCCGGGTATTACAAACAGATGACGGACCACGGCGTGACCATCGCTGAAGTGGATATAAAGGAGTTCCAGGACGCCATCGCGCCGCTTTACACCAACAACGATCTGAAGTTCTCCCCGGGCCTTAAGGCAAAACTATTCACACAGCTTGGGCTGTAATTGTTCCCGGAGAACAACTATGGGGGCGGAACGGACAGTTCCTCCCCCTTCCTTCCCATCCGCACACATCTGACAGGGAGAGATTATGAGAAAGATATACCGCTGGATCTGTAATGCCGAGAAAGCGGTTTGCGGCGTAGGATTTGTATTCCTCATCGCTTTCGTTTTCCTGTCGGCCATCCTGCGGTTTTTCAGGTTTTCAATGTCCTGGAATATCGACCTGGCCATGCTCCTTCTGGCATGGACGGCGTTCCTGGGGGCCGACGTCGCGTGGCGAAGCGGCCAGATCAAGGGGGTGGATATCCTCACCCGCAATCTGCCGGGGGCAATCCGGTACATCGTTGAACTGATTGTCTATATCATTATTCTGGGCGCGCTGATCATTATGTTCATTTTCGGCATCAGGCTTGCATGGAGCGAGCGGGTCGCGACCTATCAGTCCATGCCCATTCCCTATTCACTCGTGACGCTCAGTCTCATAGTCGCGTCATTCTCAATGATCTTCACGACACTGCAAAAGATCAGAAGGGTCGTCCTGGTGTTGGCCGGGAAGAGCGCAACTCCTGCTCCTGACGGCCCCCCGGAAAGAAGCGAGGATGCCTAAATGACCCTATTACTTCTTTGCTTCGTCATCTTCCTGGTAATGGGGATGCCTATCGCCTTCGTCATCGGTATCGCGGGCTTTATGTATTTCTTTTCACAGCACATGCTGCCATTCGAAACCGCCGTCCAGATGATTGTCCTGCAGAGCCAGTCTTTCGCGTTCCTCGCGGTCCCGTTTTTCATCTTTGCCGGGAACCTGATGAACGTGTCGGGCATCACGAGCCGGCTTTTGAGCCTGGCGCGGCTTCTGACCCGGCGCATGTACGGAGGGACCGCGCAAATAAGCGTCGTGATGAGCACCCTGATGGGCGGGGTCTCCGGTTCGGCCACCGCCGACGCGGCCATGGAAACCCGGATCCTCGGCCCGGAAATGATGCGGATCGGTTACAAAAAAGGGTACATCTGCGCGGTCAACTGTACAACCGCCCTGATAACGGCAACGATCCCCCCGAGTCTCGGCCTAATCATATTCGGCTTTGTCGGCGAAGTCTCCATCGGCCGGCTTTTCGCGGGAGGAATTATCCCCGGCATCCTGATGATGTTCTTCCTGATGGCCACCACCTCGATAACGAGCCGGATAAAAAAGTATGATCCTCCCCGTACCAAGGCACCGAAACTGACGCTGCGGGAGGTCCTGGAAAACCTCAAGGAATCCGTCTGGGCGCTGCTTTTTCCTGTCATCCTGATTGTCGGGATCCGGTTCGGAGTATTCACGCCCTCGGAATCGGGCGCCTTTGCGGTCGTCTACGCCATCATAATCGGGAAATTCGTCTATAAAGAACTCACCTGGAAGAAATTCAAGGATGCCCTTGTTACCAGCTTCAAGGACAACGGCGCCATCATGCTTATCATCGCCATGTCGGGACCTTTCAGCTATGCCATTACCTGGGTACAGCTCCCGGTGGCCCTGAGCAACTTCATCTTCGGCATCACCAGCAATCCCCAACTTCTGGTCCTTATCATGCTTGGCTTCCTCTTTATCACCGGCATGTTCGTGGACAGTAACGTGAATTTTCTGCTGCTTACGCCGATCTTCCTGCCCATGGTTAAGAGCCTCGGCTTTGATCCCGTTCATTTCGGCGTGTTAATGGCCACCGTCGTCACTCTCGGCGTCATGACACCGCCCATCGGAGCGGCCTTATACACGGTCTGCGGAATCATCGACTGTCCCCCCGAGGAGTACAGCAAGGAATCGATTCCCTTCATGATTGCCATCCTCCTGGAATTGGCGATACTCGTGTTTATACCCCAGGCCGTAACGTTCATCCCGGATTTGATCTTCGGAAAGTTTTGAAACCGAGAAATTTGGGATCCGCGGTAGTCCCGGGGAAATAATATCCCATGACTACCGGGGCGTTACCGTCCGGCAAGCAGACGGTCATGTTTCTTCGCGGACATTCGGATTTGCACCGGTTGCACAAATCCGTGTCGGCTGCAAGCTTGTCTATGATTTATAACCTTTTCGCCGGCAGTAATCGACCCATGTTGAAATTTCGCGGGAGAAAAAGTACAAAAGTGAAGGACGATGCCGTAAAGACCGGCTGATATCCAGGAGTGTGTGAATGGACCAGATCCAGGAAAAAGTAACCTGCCCACAGTGCGGGGCCGAAATAGACGTCAACCAGATTCTCTACCACCGGCTCGAAGAAAAAGCGAAGAGGGAATCGAACGCCGAACTGGCGCAGCAGAAGAAGGCGATCGAGGAACGAGAAGATCAGATAAAGATACGGCTTGAACAGTTCGAAAGTGAGAAAGAATCGCTGCAGAAGGAGATCGACGCCGGCGTCAAGACCGAGCTCAAAAAACAGACCGAGGAAATACAGCGCCTGGCGAAAATAGAGGCCGAGGAGGAGCAGTCGGAACGGATCAAGTCGCTCGAGGATTCGCTCAAGGAGAAATCGGACCAGGTCAAAGAGCTGAACAAGACCAAGGCCGAAATCGAAAAACTGAAACGCGAGAAGGACGAACTGAGGGATGCGATCGAGGCCGAAAACGAGACGAAACTGAACGAGGTCCTGAAACAGGAAAAGGAAAGGATACATAAAGACGCGGAGAACAGAAATGAAATGAAACTCTCCGAAAAAGATAAAATTATCTCGGACCTGAATAAAAAACTGCAGGACGCCCAAAGGCAGGCGGAACAGGGGTCCTCGCAGCGCCAGGGCGAAGTGCAGGAACTGGCGATCGAGCAGTGGCTGCAGAGCGCCTACCCCCTGGACACGATCGAGGAAGTCAAGAAAGGGGCCCAGGGAGCGGACTGCCTGCAAATCGTCAATACGAGAAACCACGCCGGCTGCGGGTCCATTTATTACGAAAGCAAGCGGACGAAGGCCTTCCAGCCGGCCTGGATCGAAAAATTCAAAACCGACATCCGCGAAAAGCGGGCCGACATCGGGGTGCTCGTGACAGAGGCGATGCCGGCCGACATGGAACGGATGGGGCCGGTCGAAGGGCTCTGGGTCTGCAGTTTCGACGAGTTCAAGGGCCTTTCGGCGGTGCTGCGGCAGACCATCGTCCTGCTGCATGAAGCCTCCGCTTCGCAGCAGAACAAGGGGACCAAGATGGACATGCTCTACAATTTCCTGACCGGTACGGAATTCAGACAGCAGGTCGAGGCGATCGTCGAGGGGTTCACGACGATGAAGAACGACCTCGAGACCGAAAAACGTGCCATGCAGTCCCAGTGGAAAAAGCGCGAAAAGCAGATCGAGAAAGTCCTTATAAATACGACCAACATGTACAGTTCGATCAAGGGGATCGCCGGCAGCGCCGTCCAGGACGTCGGCCTGCTGGAATTCGCGCCGGACGAGGATGAGGAGGAGATCGACGTTCCGCCGAAACCGGAGGAAGACGAACAGTAAGACCTGAAATCCTATGTAATGCAAAAAAGCATGAACGGCATTCGAAAGCCTTCATTCGAATCCGTGTTTTTACCTGTCGATCTCCCTGATCAGCGGCTTTTTTTCAATTTTCAACCGCGGATGGGGAGAATGGACGGCGGATGGTCGGTATATACCCTGCGTATGTAATTATAAGGAACGACACTGGAATGATCTGAATGATCATTTTCATATTTGACATTTGCTATCATATACGCTATCATATAGTGTGATATATAAGGAACTGGCAAATCCCAGGAACGTCATGTTCAGCGATTTGGCAAGAATATGCACCGATTTATTCGGAGAACCGAGAATCAAGGGGAGCCATCATATATTCAAGACTCCGTGGAAAGGCGATCCGAGAATAAATATCCAGATGGACGGCAAAAACGCCAAACCTTATCAGGTCAAGATGGTATTGAAAGCAATCCGGAGATTGGAGGAACAGAATGGCATATAAAGATCCGATCGATAAATATACATATAGAGTTGAATGGTCCGAAGAAGATCAAATCCATATCGGGCGTTGTCTGGAATTTCCATCTCTCGCTGCCCATGGCGAAACGTCCGCAAACGCCTTGAAGGAAATTGAAACCGCAGTCGCCGAATCGATAGAATGGATGAATGAAGAAGGAGAAGAAATTCCCGAACCATTCGGACAAAAGAAATACAAAGGAAACCTTACGCTTCGAGTCCCCCCGGAGATCCATAAGGAACTCGCGATAAAGTCGGCCGAAGAAGGTGTCTCGATAAATAAATACATACTTTCAAGAATCGCCAAATAATCCGATTGTGCCCGGAATGGATCTATACAAGAAAATTCTTTCATCACACCCTGGATTGAAAATGGAAAATCCGCTATCCATCCTCTTCATCCACTATGATAAATATCAAGCAGTTTTTCTCAAATCCCCCTCTTTCTTTTCAAGCAAGCGATGAAATAGATCCAGCTTTTT
>JAFGNQ010000406.1 GCA_016926925.1 Candidatus Aminicenantota bacterium | reverse complement strand
TTTAGGTCGAAGCGCATAAGCACGCAGAGAAGAAAACATTGCGCTCATGTAGGCATCCAGCTGTACCCTCAAAGGAAAGACGTATTTCAAAAGGATTTCCGCTCCCTGCCTACTGAGCGCGTAAGCGTGCGTCCGGAAAATTTTGACCGGCTCGACGACATACCTGTTGACAGCGACCGGTTTTCTCCGGTGCCAGCATCCGAGAAAGACCAGATCCCGGTCTCCGGGAAACATGGGCCATCTCTGCAGCAGCAGGGTTTTGAAATTTCTTGAAAGCAGGATATCATCCTCGAAAACGAGCGATTCAGGAATGCCTTTTGTCACGACCTCACGCCATACGGAGATATGGCTCAAGGCACAACCGACGGCCCCCAAAGTGAGCTGCTCGTGATAGGATCTTTTTCTCTCCTGGATTTCCCTATAAGCTGTATCCGTCAATATCGATTTTAAAAAGGGCCGATCATTCTTGAAAAGTTCCTGCCCATCCACGGCCTCGACTCTTCTGATTCCATTCGCATCGATACCACAGGCAGTGAGCTGCCGCAAGGCCCTCTTCCACCTCTCAGGGCGTCTTTTCAGGTTGATGACATAGATATTTTCCAAGAGTGACATTGCCTAATGCCTTCGATCCAAATTCATTTCTATTATAGGGGAATGTTCCCAACAAAAAAATAAATTTCGCTTCGGGATTTGATAAAACAGCCTTTGATTTGTAGAATGATGGCGGTTGATTGCAATAAGGGTTTGCATTTGTCAAAAAAGTTATGAATGACAAGCGGCAAAATGAACCATAACTTATCCTCCCAAAAAGAAAAATCCCTATCATGGTGCTTTTTTTTGGCTCTTTCTCTTATCGCAGGAACAGCCTTGAGAATTTTTTCAGTTCTGAGAGAATCGGCCATCGGGGACGAGCTTTTTTGTCGAAGTGTGACATTGCTGCCTTGGAAGCAAAGCTTGCAGGCTGTTACCAAGGATGTTGTCACACCTCCTGTTCATTACATGACATACAAGGCTTGGAGTGGGGTGATCGGCCACGAGCTGATCGAATTGAGAGTGCTGGCTCTTTTATTCGGTATAGCCGTCATCATCGGGACCGTCTTATTGGGAAAATTTGTATTCCGCGATAAAAGAGTCGCCGTATTGGCAGGGATACTCGTAGCCGGGAACGATCTTCAGATCCTCTTCAATCACTTCGCCCGGCATTATACAATGTACAGCGCTATTGTCCTCATCCTTATCGCCTTATTCTGGTACGCCTTCGAGAATCCGCAAAAATGGGGGATCTGGATTGCGTTTACAGGATTGGGAACGATTCTGGTGTACACACATTATGTCGGATGGCTTTATTTATTGAGTTTTTCACTTGTCGTGCTGATAAAGCGTTTCCGTATGATGCTGAAGGGATATTTGACTTCCTTGGCTATTATTACGCTGCTTTTCCTCCCTTGGATTATGCTCGTCTTACCTCACTATAGAAACAGAGGAGGCTTGGCAACCAATTTAGGCTGGGTGAAAACTCCCGCATTCGGTGCATTCTCCGAGCTTTTCGTGAGATTCAGCGGTTTGCCCGGTATTTACAGCAGCCTGCTGCTTTTTCTGGCCGTCGGATTTTTCATCATTGTCATATACGGCCTTGTGGCCCTCAAGCAATCACATTCTTCCTGTTCGCCTCCAACAAATCAAGCCACTCTGCTGATAGCAACCATTGCAATAATTCCCCCCTGTGCACTCTTTTTGCTGGCAAGACCTCCCGTGAAGCTCCCGATCTGGGGAATCCGGCACGTAATGCCATCCCAGGCTCTTTGGGCATTGCTAACAGCGCTGGGAATTCTATCGATTGCCCGGTTAAAAAAAAGGATCGTCATACTGTTTATAATAGTCTTGGCCGTGTCTTTTCAATGGCTGCCTTCCTTCAAAAGCACCATGCAGCTCAGATTCGCCCCATTTTCCGAAGTTGCTTCGTATTTGAAGGAAGTAAGAGGCCAGACGGAAAGAATCTACACTCTCTATTCCCCCGGGAGACGGGAGGTTATCAATTATCATCTTGGATCATCTCTTTCGGTCAAAATGCTGCCGAAAAATATTTTTAAACTTCCCCTTCTCTTTTCGCTGATTTATGATCCCGATTCGAAGGCCGAGCGGGATAAAATGATATCATTGGAAAAACTCGGCTATTCTGTCAAGCGAACTCAATCCTTTACCCAGCTCAAATATTTTCGCAGTCACTCCACCGATCGATGGGCGCTGCGGGTTGTTTGTTTATCTCGAGGCAAAGAGCCGACAATCCGGACAGAAAAATCGAAAAAAGTAATGACTAAAGATGATCGGCAGCGTATCTCCAAAGATCCCTGAGAAAGCATGAGGCCCGATAGGATTCCGGATATCTCCGTAGTCATACTCTGTTATAAAACCGGGAACAAGGCCAAAGAGTTTGTCAAAAAAGTTCTCTGCGAAATGGATGAGCTGGAAGTCGAATATGAAATCATCCTTGTCGGAAATTACATGAAAGACGACAGCTCCGACGATACGCCGAGAGCGGTTCAAGAAATAGCATCTTACAATTCCAAAATCAAAGCCCTGACTTTGGAGAAAAAAGGGATGATGGGCTGGGATGCTCGAACAGGACTCGAAGCCGCAACAGGAAAGACCATCGCCCTGATCGACGGCGATGGCCAAATGCCTCCCTCTGACCTAACAAAAGCATATCGAAAACTGAAAAAAGAAAATCTGGACATGGTCAAGACATACCGGGAAAAGCGCTATGACGGCCTTGCGAGAAAGATCAACAGCAATATCTACAATTCGGTTTTCAGATTGTTGTTTCCGGGATTTAAAGTCAGAGATGTCAACTCCAAGCCTAAGATTTTCACAAGAGGATTCTTCAATAAGCTCGAATTGACTGCGGACGATTGGTTCCTCGATGCGGAAATCATGATCCAAACCCGCCGGCATAAAGGCAAATTGGGAGAAATTCCAACCCTATTCTTCGAATCCGAAGCCAGGAAATCATTCGTAAAGGTGATTCACATCTGGGAATTTCTTAAGAATCTTCTCAAGGCGAGAATAAAGGAATTCTCTCACGGCAAATGAATGTTGCCATCAAGAACCGGAGATTGAAAACAGATCGCCGTTTCAATATAGTTGTGTTAGGGTGTTATGGCTCTGTGAGGCTGGCGATGCCGAAGCTATCTATTTTGCCCATAAAAAACGTTAACACCGGAAAAGGCGCACGCGTTTCAATTCGATATTTTTAAACAGGAGGGAAGATGACAAGTAAAAAATCGACCGTAATTGTTTCCATCATTTTAATCCTGGCTGTATCGCTGTTTTCAAGCAGCAATCCCGCCGAAGAAGAAGGAGAAACGCAGGAGATTGCGGTTGTGGAATGGCTGCTTCTCGGCCCCTCCGACTCCCCGCTGCCCGCATTCCATAACGACAAGCAGGCTTTCGGAATTGAAGATCTGTTGAAATTCGAGAATGCCGATGAGTCCGTTTTTCGGCCCGTAGAGGGACATGTGCTTTTAGGTCCTGACGGCAGCCGTTTGGAATGGAAGCCTGTCCGGGCGGAAGACGGGGAAATTCGAATTCCCGAACCTTCCGGACTTCCTTCGAAGGCCTATCTCGGCGTCTACCTGGACGTCAAAAGATGGACCGATGCAGTTCTCAGCGTCAGGAGCCCCCAGGTATTCCGGGTGTTCGTCGATGGGCAGGCCGTCTCTACGAAATCCAAGGTAAACAAAGCCGAAGAGGGAGAATCTTCCCCCGAAGGCAGAAAAACATCTGCCGATCTCAAGCTGGAAACCGGTGTCCACTGCCTGCTCATCAAAACCGTTTTCGATCCATCTGCGAATGCGGACTGGGGCGTGCAGGCAGTCCTTTCCCTGAAGGAAAAATTCACGGGTCCGATGCCGCAGTTCAGACTCGCCCCGGATTCCCGGATGAGCGTATCCTTGCTTCTCGACGGGCCCAAGGTCACGGGAGCATCCGTTTCTCCGGACGGAAGCCTGGCAGCCGTCTCCATATCGAAATCTCTTCCTCCGACCGACGAATCCGAAAGCTGGGTGGAGCTGCGGCGCATCCAAGACGGGGAGCCGGTGGCCACGTATAGGGGCGGGACTTCGGTCTCCTCGGTCGACTGGGCCCCGGAGGGAAAGACCTTCGCCTACATCAGCCGGGATAAAGATAAAGGCACCCTTTGGGTGGTGGAGCTCGACAGAGGAACGTCACGGCCCCTCCTGGAGGGCGTAAAGAATCTCGGATCTTTCGTCTGGGCTCCGGATGCACGGACCATCATCTACACTGTCACAGACGAAGGAAAGAAAGATAGAGACTATGTCAAAAGATTCAAAAACCTGGCCGACCGGCAGCCCTGGTGGCGCGACAACAGCCACCTCTACTGGGTCGATGTCCGCTCCGGCCTGCGGGAGCGCTTGACCGCAGGAGATTCGGGAGTGTCTCTGAACGACATCCATCCGAGCGGAAAATCCCTCCTTTTCACCCGTTCGGTCATCGATTACGGAGAGCGTCCTTTTTCCAGGACAGAGCTGTATTCGCTCGACCTGGAATCGCTGGAGGCCAACAAAATATGGACCGGCCCCTGGTTCAACCAGGCCCAATGGAATCCTTCGGGAACAAAGCTTCTCGTCCTGGGCGGACCGTCGACATTCGGCACCGCAGGAATCGATGTCCCCCAAGGGACGATTCCCAACGACTACGACACCCAGGCCTTTCTCTACGACCCCTCGAGCAAAAAAGTGGAAGCCGTCTCCAGAGAATTCGATCCGGCCATTGCGGATGCCGTATGGAGCCGAACCCAAAACTGTATTTACTTCGTGACTACGGACAGGTCCTTCCGCCGTCTGTACCGGTATGATCTGGATAAAAAAGCGTACGCATCGATCGACACCGGAGTCGAAGTCATTGA
>JAFGNQ010000405.1 GCA_016926925.1 Candidatus Aminicenantota bacterium | reverse complement strand
GGTGGCAGTAAGATCAGTGTTTCTTTAGTTTGAAAGTGCCGCCATTTTTTATGAATACCCCCTAGTTTGGGGGGGGTTATTCACGAGTCGAGATTGCTGCAAAGCCAAGGCAGTGGCCCTTGAGGCTGTAGTGAACTACGCCGAATGGGCCGCAACGAAGGTTTTGTAGTGAGATCGGCTCGCCCGTAGGGTAAAAAATGGTGGCAGTAAGATCAGTGTTTCTTTAGTTTGAAAGTGCCGCCATTTTTTATGAATACCCCCCCTTAGTAGTGGACGAGGATCGATTTTTTAGCCGGAACCCCCTTGAGTGCCGGACGGAGAACGGCATCTAAATCTTTCCGCTTTTTGGATTTTAGGATCACTTGTATCCTGTATTGGCCTCGCAGCCGCGATACCGCTGCAAGGGCAGGGCCTAAAATTTCGATATCCTCGGCTTTACCTCTCACATAAGAGGAAAAATCCCGGGTTTTTTTAGCCAGAGTTCTCAAGTTTTCACCGTGGAAATAGATTTCGACCATGTGGGAATAGGGAGGATAATTCAGAAGTCGCCGGAAGCGGATCTCTTCCTCGAAAAAGGTTTCATAACAGCCTGTAGCTCCGTTCATTATACTGTAATGATCCGGATGAGTTGTTTGAATGATGCAGCGTGACCCGCTATCCGCACTGATGAATTTCGACATTTGATTGACGAATTGGTATGTTTTTTGGCTGGCTCGATAGTCCGAGAGAGTGAGAAGGGTCTCGGGGTAAAGGAGGGCCACGAGTGGCACAGGCTGCAATTCCTGTTGATGGGCTAAAAGCTTTGTGCCGATCAGAATATCTATGTTTCCCTCCTTGAATTGTGTGAGAATGTTCACCCTGTCCTTCTTTTTCACAAGGAAATCCGTATCAAAACAGACGACGCGGCTTCGCGGGAAAATGCGTCGCACTTCTTCCTCGACAGCCTCCACACCTACCCCTCTTTTCCTTACGAATCGACTCCCGCATTCAGGACACTCTCTGAGACGACCTTGAGCATAATCACAATAATGACAAACCAGAACATCCTCCCGCTTGTGATAAGACATGGCAATATCGCAATTTTTACATCGCGGAATGAAACCGCATCCCGAACAGGCAACATAGGTGGCGTAACCACGGCGATTACAAAAAATCAAAACACGCCTTTTTTTTGCCAGGCTGTCCTGCATATATGACTTGAGCTTGTGTGAAATCACTCCTTGTCCCGAACGAACATCGATTATTTCCACTGGAGCCTTTGAAGGATCTTTCTTGAGAACGATCAAATTTCTCCGCTTTTTCGCCTCGTAAAAGGCTTCCACATTCGGCGCCAGAGACCCGTAGATCAAAACCGCTTTGTCCATCCGGGCTCTAAGATAGGCCCCCTTCCGCACATCGTAAGAAGGGCTTTCTTTCTGAAAGTAGGAATCATCCTCTTCGTGATCGACAATCAATAGACCTAGATCTTGAACAGGAGCAAAAAGCGCCGAGCGGGGTCCTGCGACGACTTGGACATCTCCCTCTTTGATCCTCAACCATTGCATCTCTTTCTGCCTGTCGGATATTTGACTGTGAAGAATGGCGGCATTCTCTCCCAGCCTTTTCTGGAACTTATTCAGAAAGATTCGGGTTAGCCCGATCTCGGGAACAAGGAAGAGAACTTTTCTATCGAGCGCCAGCGCTTTTTTGATCAGATAAAAATAGACGGCCTCTCTCTTCTGTGGAGGCCCATAAAGGTAGCAAGGAGAAAACTCTCCCTTGCTCATCCTTACCGCCAAAGCCTCTGCTTCACGAAGAGACTCCCTGTCCAAGGAAAAATCCATTTCCAGTTGTGTCGGAAATGAAGAGATGGCGTCTCCTTTCGGCCCGGCAGATAAAGCGACTGTTCTTTCTATCCGAACAAAGCCTTTTTTCTCCAACCGAGAGAGAACCGACGAAAAATTTCTGAACTTCGTCTTCCGTTTCAGATATGTATCGCTGTAAGATTTTTGCGAAAGCAAGCTCAAAACCTGCTTGTTTTGAGACGAAAGAGAGGCATCATCGAGGGTTTGAAGTCCATTTTCCGTGATGGAAATCCTGGTTTTACTCTTGGGAACAAAGGAAGCCGGCAGGGCCACCTGCAGCAACTCCCCCCAGTATGAATAATAATATTCGCTCAACTGGCGCGTGAACGATAAAAAATCGGGGCGAAAAAGCGGAGTCTCATCCAAAACACTACGGATGGCTTTGATGTTGAGACCTTTGGAGACGGATCTTCGTCTCCTGATGACGACACCTGTCAGCAACCGGTCTTTGAAGGGAACAACAACTCTGGAGCCCGTCTTGGCTTTGGCCGCAAAGCCTTCGGGAATTACGTACAAAAAGCTCTTGTCTAAGGGCAGGGAGAGGACGACCTCGGCGAAGAGAGTCATTGTTTGCCCAAAAAGGCCATAACCTTTTTCATGTCCTCCCAGACATTCTTTCTCAAAAGCCTATTTCCTTCGTTTCTGACGAGGTAGGAGGGATGAAAGGTGGGCATCACCAGGATATCATTATAAGGATAAAAATCGCCCCTTAAGGCCGTGACACCTTTTTTACTGGGTATGAAGAAATGGGTGGGGACATTTCCTAATGTGACAATGACCTTCGGCGCGATCTGTTCGATCTGTTCCATCAAGTACCCCTTGCATTGTTCCATTTCCTCGGCATTGGGCTCCCGGTTGTTGGGGGGTCTGCATTTGACGACATTCGTGATGTAAACATCATGACGCTCGAAGTTCATGGCTTTAAGGATTTTTGTCAGAAGCTGGCCGGCCTTTCCGACAAAAGGTTTTCCCTGCAAATCTTCATCGCGACCCGGAGCTTCGCCCACGAACATCAAATCCGCATCCCCGCTTCCTTCTCCTGGCACGGCCTTGGTCCTTGAGGCAGACAAAGGACACAACCGACACCGGAGAATTCGCTCTTCTATCGATGGCCCGGGCTTATCTGCAGAAAGAGATGCGATTCCCAGCTCAGAAAAGAATTTTATGCTTTCTTCGAGATCGGAAAGAATCTTTTCAGTTCTTTTTTCCAATGAGAGCCTCTATCTCATCCCAAATAAGGTGACTGATTTCCGCCTTGCTCTTCCTCTCGGAATGTATTGCTCTACCGTCCCGGAAAACGAGACTCACACGGTTGAAATCGGACTCGAATCCAATGCCAGCTTCACCGACATTGTTAGCAACGATAAAATCGCAATTTTTGCTCTGAGCTTTTCGTAGAGCATTATCCTCCATATTTTCCGTCTCGGCTGCAAACCCCACAAGGATTTGATTCTTTTTTTTCTTACCAAGCGACTTCAGTATATCGCAAGTCGGCTCTATCTCGAGCCCGGCCGGAAGAGCCTTTTTCTTGATTTTCTGAGCGGCCGCCGCTTTAAACTTGAAATCCGAGACTGCTGCAGCCATGACCACGATATCGGACTGATCGAATTTCCGGACAACTGCCTGCTCCATTTCCGCAGCTGTTTGCACCGAGATCAACTGTGCCTCCGTAGGCGGCATTTGAGGCGTCGGTCCCGACACAAGAACGACCTCGGCACCACGCTTCAACGCTTCCCTGGCGACGGCATACCCCATTCTTCCCGTAGAGCGATTTGTCAGAAACCTGACAGGATCCAGGTACTCCCTCGTAGGACCCGCCGTGACCAGGACGGACTTGCCCTTCAATGTCCGGCTTTTGCCGAGTAAGCGGACTCCTTCTGCAACGATCCCATCAGGCGAAGTAAGCCTCCCCCAGCCTTCATCTCCGCAGGCCAAATACCCTTTGTCCGGTTCAACGAAGTGGACACCCATAGCCTTGAGCTTCTTGATGTTGAGCTGGGTTTGTTCGTGCATATACATCCTCTCATTCATGGCCGGAGCCATAAGCACCGGACATTTCACGACCATGTAAAAGGTGGAGAGAAAGTCATCGGCTATTCCGCAGGCAAACTTTCCGATAATGTTGGCTGTTGCGGGAGCCACGACTAGAAGAGATACATCTTTGGCTTCATCCACATGGGGCATCTTTATCCCCTGCAGCTCCTCAAAAGGATCGAGCAGAACATCCAATCCCGAAATCGCCTTGAAAAGCAGCGGTTGTATCAAACGCGTCGCGTGCTCGGTCATGATGACACGCACCTGGAGCCCGCTCTTCTGAAAGCCTCTAAGGACTTCACAAGCTTTGTACACACTAATAGAAGAACAAACACCCAAAGCGATTTTATCCATCTTGCTCACCCTTCTTCGGAAAAGCTCTGTAAAATGCGCACGATCTCTTTCTGCCGAATGTCGAGAAGACACCTCTTGCTGATAATGACCGACTTCAGTTCCTCAACAGCCATATCCAGATCGTCGTTGATTATGATGTAATCGAACATAGGATAATGACGGATTTCCTTTTTGGCCATGTCGAGTCTGTCTCTTATAGCCCGAGGGCTATCCTGGCCTCGCTGCTGAAGTCTTTTTTTGAGAGCCTGGAATCCGGGCGGAAGTACAAATATGAAAACCGCCTTCTTGTGCTTCTCTTTAATCTGCGTTGCCCCTTGAACATCGATATCCAAAATGAGGTCCTTCATGGTGGACTTTTTTTCGATTTCTCTTTTGGAAGTTCCGTAATAGTGCCCGTGTACAACGGCCCATTCCCCGAACATATCCTCATCGATCATTTGTTTGAATTCTTTTTCTTTGACGAAATAGTAATCTTTTGCTTCCTGTTCTCCATCTCTTTTTATTCTTGTCGTATGCGAAACGGCAAATTCAAGACTCTTGACTTGTTCCATGACATGGCGCACGAGTGTGGATTTTCCGCAGCCTGAAGGACCGGTAATAATGAACAGCATGGCAGTTTCTTCGTCTCTTTTTCACTATGATAACAGATTTATCCGCTAGAAGTGAATAGCCCGGATAATTCAGGACCCTGGATTATTCACGAGTCGAGGTTGTTACATATGAGTGAGATTTCTTTAAATCATGAATGTCGGCGGTTTTTATGAATGGTCCAGGGCCCTGGGTTATTCGATATTCTGCACCTGCTGACGAATACTCTCCAGCTCACCCTTGATTGTCAGGCACTCTTTGCTGACGGCCAAATACTGAGACTTGGAGCTGATCGTGTTCGTTTCACGAAAAAGCTCTTGAGTCACAAAATCCATCTGTCTTCCCACAGGCTCCTCTTGAGGTGAGGCCAAGAGCTCGCGGAAAAATCCAAGATGGGATTTCAGCCTTGTCATTTCTTCGTTGAGGTCATAGCGAAGGGCAAAGAGCGAGGCCTCCTCCAAAATTCGCTCCTCGGAAAGAGAGGTCCCATCATTCAGTTCTCTCAATCTTTCGCGCATTTTCTTTCGTATAAGCTCGGGTTGCTTCCCTGTATATTTTTCCAGGCGCTTCAGAGCAAGATGAACCCTCCGAATGCCGTCCTGAATCTCTTTTTTCAATTCTCTCCCTTCTCTCCTGCGCACCCTGACAAGATCCTCCAGCGTCCGCACAAAACACTTCTCCAAGAAAAGGATTTCCTCCTCATTGAAATCCTTTCGTTTCATTTCCAACACATGGGGAATATTGAACAGATTATCTATAGACAAGGAGACATTCCGGAGGACATTCTCAGCCGCCTTATCGACCGAGGACAGTACCTGAGCCAACAATTCGTGATTGATGCAGATTTCCCATTTTGCCGCATCGGAAAAACTGACATCCAAACTCACCTCCACCCGGCCTCTGTGAATCCTCTTTTTACAGAAGGCCCTGAGCCGGCTCTCCACCTCTCTAATCGGAAATCCGCGATAATTCCAGTCGAAGTACCGGTGATTCAGAGTCCGGATACTGACCTTTAGAGTAAAAGACGGAAACGTAAAGCTCCGTTCGGCAAATCCTGTCATGCTTTGGATCATACGAGGCCTTCCTTCTCCTCAGGGAATTGAAGGTCATACAGTTTCTTGTATATACCGTCTTTCTCCAGGAGTTGTTCGTGTGTGCCGATTTCCGCTATCCGTCCTCGATCGACGACGAATATTCTGTCGGCATTCCTTATGGTAGAGAGTCTGTGGGCAATGACCAGGGTGGTCCTGTTTTTCATGACATTGGTCAGTGCGATTTGTATAAGTCGTTCCGACTCCGAATCCAGGGAGGACGTCGCCTCATCGAGAATAAGGATCGGAGGATTCTTGAGCAGCGCTCTGGCTATGGCCAAACGCTGCCTCTGGCCGCTGGACAGCAGCACTCCTTTCTCGCCGATCTGCGTGTCATATTTTTGAGGCAGTTCGAGGATGAAGTCATGCGCCATCGCCGCCTTGGCGGCTCTCTCGATACGTTCGAGCGGCATGTCTTCCATTCCATAGGCGATATTTTTACAGATGGATTCGTTGAAAAGGATGAGTTCCTGTGTCACGAGCCCGATTTGGGAACGGAGGGATTTCAGCGTCACATCGCTGATATCGATGTCATCGATCAGGATCCTGCCTGACCCCGGGGCATAGAAACGCGAGAGGAGATTGATGATGGTTGTTTTGCCCGAACCGCTCAATCCAACTATGGCTATCATTTCCGTAGGTTGAATATCAAAACTCACCTGGTGAAGCACGGGTCTATCCTCGTTATAGCTGAACGAGACATCCCTAAAGCAAACCTTGCCTTTGACGGGCGGCAAGGGATAGGCGCTCGGACTGTCGACGATAGTGGGAGTGCGATCCAGGATTTCGTTGATCCGCTCATGGCTGGCCACCCCCTGTTGGACAGCATTATTGGCACGGCTCAATCTTTTAATTGGGGTGTATGAATAAAAGATGGCGACGATAAAAGATCCGAAATCACCGGGGCTGATATGACCGTCAGTGATTCGCTGCATACCCACCCAGAGGACAAAAGCACCGACAATACCTCCTAAAAACTCCATAAACGGAGAAGAAAGGCTTTCGATTACGGCCAGGCGCATGCTGGTTTTGAAATAATTTTTCGTAGCAGAGTAGAACTTCTTCAGTTCGAATTTCTCCATGGTAAAGGCTTTGACGATCTTGTTTCCCGTGATGGTCTCGAAGAGATTGCTGTAAATATCGGCCATCCTTGCCTGATTTCTTTTCCCCCGCTTTTTGAGCTTTTGGCTGAAGACAGCCAACGGAATCGCAGCCAACGGAGCAATGATAAAAGCCACGAGAGCCAGCCTCCAATCCGTGATAAAGATGTAAACGAGCAGGGCGCATAAGACAAAAAATTCTTGAATGAATTCGCCCATGCTCCCGGAGACGGCTACCTGAATTTTATCCACATCGTTGGTTACGCGCGACATGATCTCCCCTGTCGATTTTCTGTCAAAAAAATCGAGGGACTGATAAACGAGATGCTCGAAGAGCCCGTCCCGCAACCGCTTGGAGGACTTGTACCCGATCGAATTCATGGTCAGGGAGGCCAGGAAGGTGGAGACTCCTTTGCCGAACAAGACGATCACGATCAAGAGAGGTATGAACCAAATCATCTCGTCCTGCCCGATATGAAGGCGCTGGAACACAAAATCCATCAACCTGGTCTTATGGGCCGCAGCCTGGGGCTGCACCCTGAGCATATTATCCAAGATAGGCTGCACCAAATTGACAAAAATATAGGTGAAGAAAGCGACGAAGATGGAGCAGCAAAAAAAGAAGACCAACCGCTTCTTCTCCCGAAGAGTGATCCGCAGAAGCTTCAAGATATCTTTCATTTTTTTCTTGAGGCGGAGGAGAGAACCTCTTCGGCTATCTCATAGGCGTTCAATGCAGAGCCCCGGGTCAGATTATCGGCAACAGCCCAAATCCAGAAACTGTTGGGAAGTGAAGAGTCCTCTTTGATCCTACCGATGTGTATCTTGTCTTTTCCCGTGACAGAAACCGACGAAATGGAACGAGCCCGCTTGGAAGAGGTGTATTCGAAATAGGAGGATGTTTTAAAGAGACTTTCCAAAGCGGCAATGCTAATTTTCTCGTTCAGTTTAAAGCGAATCATTAGGGAATAGGTGAAAAAAACCGGAGCTTGAATCACAGCCAGCGAAAGAGGCAATTTGGGAGCATCCAAAACTCTCTTGACTTCGTTGACTATCCGGTCTTCAATCAGAGAGAAACCTTTGCCGCTCGAAGAACCGGCGTGTGAAAGAAGATTGAAAGCAATCTGTGCTTTGAAAACATCCTTCTTGATTGATTTTCCCTGGAGGACATCATAGCACTGGTTGGCCAACTCCTCGACTCCGGAATGATCGAAGGCGGAAACCGGTTGGAGGACGAAGGCCACTCCTTCCGACAGGCCCACATGCGCACTGAGAAGATGAAATAGATGAGACAGAATGACCGTCACGGGATGGGGACTGGCGATGAGACGGGGCTTGGGCTTTAAAGCAGCTGCATCGCTGACACCGGCCACCAAGACCGGAAGCCCTTTATCCCGGGGGGAAGTCTGAATGAGATCAATAGCCCAGATGTTGTTATCGGCAGCATACTTGCCGAACTTCCGGTTGACATCGGGGGTAGAAGCCAGAAAGACCAGCTCATAGGGCAAAAGAGAAGCCTCATCGAGGTGGTGGACGATCTTGGGCTCTCCCCGGAATCGAGTGAGCATACTGAATTCTTCTTCGACCACGGGATCATAGAATCCCATATCCTCCAGGGGCATTTTGCCCTCGTTCAGCACATTCCGAATCTCCTTGCCCTGTAGCGAATCCGTGCCTACCAGGGCGATCCGGTAACCTGTTTTGCTTCCCATGAGTGTGCGGATATTATTGGAGGGATTTACCGTATTCGGTCATCATGAAATACATTTTGTCCTTAAGTGCGAGCTTTTTTTTCTTGAGTTCCGTTTCTTTGAGTCTTTCTTTATCAGTCAGGAAACTCTTCTGTTTGAATTTATCCAGCTCTTTTTCATACTTCTGATGGAGCTCGAAAACTTTCTTAAATTCCTTGCTTTCCTTGATCAAAAGCTCTTTTAACTCTTTTTCTTCCATCCAGTTAGACCTCCAATCCGAAAGAATATCACAATGCCTGTCCTATTTCAATTTGACAAATCCGATAAAGCGGGCGATGGATAGACTTATCTCACTATACTCGCCGGCAGTGAAAGGAGATATTGGAAAATGTCGATTATGAATAAATGAAATATTGATAGAGGACCTTTTGCAGTGATGACCCGGCTGAATAAATAACGATCTGAAAATGCAATAGTTAAGATAACATCGACATTTTTTATGAAAAATTCAGAGCCTGGATTATTCACGAGTCGAGGTTGGTACAGTGGCAACGAAACAGCTCATGAGACTGTAGTCATCTACGTCGAATGGG
>JAFGNQ010000404.1 GCA_016926925.1 Candidatus Aminicenantota bacterium | reverse complement strand
CAAGAAAATCCGTGGTTGCCTGGCCTGTTACAAGTGTGCCCAGAACAAGGACCGGCAATGCTCGGTGAAAGATGACGTTCTGAACGAGTGTGTCGCCAAAATGATTGCAGCCGACGGAATCATCCTGGGCTCGCCGACGTATTTTACGGATGTCACGACCGAGATGAAGGCATTGATCGATCGAGCCGGCCTTGTGACACGGGGTAACGGTGATCTTCTTCGTCGCAAGGTCGGGGCCGCGGTCGTGGCCGTGCGCCGGGCCGGCAGCCTCCACGTCTTCGATACCCTCAACCACTTCTTCTTCATCAGCCAGATGATCGTCCCGGGTTCGAACTACTGGAACGTGGGAATCGGCCGCAACATCGGCGAGGTGGAAAAGGACGAAGAAGGCCTCCGCACCATGAAAATCCTTGGTGAGAATATGGCCTGGCTTTTGAAGAAACTGCGGGCTTGAGTCAGGGTGGCGTGCTCCCCCATCGGCAAAAAAATCGCCTCTCCGGCGTTCTTTCCTGTTTCGACGCTCATCAATCTCTCTATCGACGGAAACGGAAATACCGTTCATTTATTCATCGATTGACCATAAGGATTTGAGTGTGTTAAGCTCGAATTCTTGATGTGGCATAAGGGAGATCGCCTTCGGATTTCTGTTCGGTTTCAGGATTTTCGATACGCATAAAAACTATTTCCGTATGAGTGAAGTCAAAAGCCCGGATTCCGGTTCCGGCTACAAAAAAGCCTTGATC
Organism: Candidatus Aminicenantota bacterium; assembly: GCA_016926925.1. Next base: position 3,087 of record JAFGNQ010000404.1, on the reverse strand, counting down.
TATTTTCTGAGCGGGACTGGGAACTCATACCGTGTAGGCTGCTGGATGCAGGAGATCTGCAGCCAAAAGGGGCTCGAGCCGGAAATCATTCCTATAGATACCGCCAAGCCCGGTCAGGAAATCGAGTCGTCTCCGGATAACCTCGTCATTCTTGCCTATCCGACCCACGGCTTCCTGCCGCCCTGGTCGGCCATAAAGTTTCTCTTCAAACTGCCTCGAAAGCGGCGTGCGCATATCTATTGCACTCCAACCCGGGGGTGTTTTTATCTCTGGAAGATCTTCATCCCGGGTGCAGCGGGTTTAGCCTCTTTTCTGCCGGCATTGATCCTACCCCTTAAGGGCTACAGCTTCCGTGGGGTGGTGAGCATCGACATGCCGGCCAACATGATCTCCATCCACTCGCGCCTCAGCGATAAGAACATCGACCGGATCAAGTCCAAGGCTCGAAAAAAAACGGACGCGAATCTCAAACGCGTATTATCAGGAAAACGGGTATGGTTCACGCTCAACAATCTCTATGAGGCCGTCTGGTGCGCTGTCCTTCTCAGATTCTGGCCGCTGTTTCCCATCCTTTACCTCCTGATCGGCCGGTTTTTCATGGGTAAAATGATGTTCGCCAACTCAAGCTGTATCTCATGCGGCCTGTGTGTCCGCTCTTGCCCCAACGGCGCCGTCATCATGAAGGGCCGTAAGAGACCACGGCCCTATTGGCGTTACAACTGTGAGGACTGCCTGCGCTGCATGAACTACTGCCCGCAAAAGGCCATCGAGGTCGGGCATTCCTGGGGAGTCGCTCTCTACTTCATAGCCATGTTTCCCCTCTCCGTGACGCTTTTTGATTTGGCGGCCAGGTATCTACCTGTCCTGAAGTCGGCACGGACCTATTCCACAGTCGAGATTCTGAATGCCGCCTACTATTACCCGGTGATCATCATCGCTTATTTCATCTTTTTTCAATTGATTCGATGGAAACCCTTCAACTTGATTTTCACTTGGACCACTTTCACGCACATCTTCCGCCGCTACCACGATCCCGAAACCAAAATCTCCGATCTCTCACATAAAGAACCCTGAGCGATTCAGCCTGTGCCGGGTACAGAAAAAGGTATCCTCTTTTTTTCTTTGATCACCTGTATCTCCAAGTCTTCCGAGTCGTTTGAGATGTATTGCCGGCGAGATATCCTTGTCGCATCATCTGCAAATTTGTATTGCGGCGCCGATTCGAATATTATATTTTAGAAAGAGACATCTGTGTGCCGGTCGGGACTGAAAATGGTTGAATCCAAAAAAAAACCGCAAATATTGTTCGTCGAAGACGATATCAACCTTCAAAAAAGTATCGGCTACATCCTTGAAAAAGAAAGTTTCGATGTCGTCTGTACGGGAACAGGAGAAGAAGCTATCGAGCTGGCCAAAAAAAATCCACCCGATCTCATGCTTCTGGACTTGATCCTTCCCGGATTGAACGGATTCAGGGTTTGCGAAATCCTTAAAAAAGACCGCCGAACCGAGAACATATTCATCATAATGCTCACCGGAAAAGGAGCGATCGGTGAAATCGTCAAAGGCCTGGAGCTTTATGCTGATGATTACATCACCAAGCCCTTTGAGCCGAAGATCCTCATCGCCCGGATCAACGCAGTGCTCAGGAGAAAATTGAAATCCGTCCTGAAAGACCGGAATTTTTTTGAATTTAAAGATTTAACCATTGATTTAGCAGCATATGCAGTCAAGGTTGCCGGAAAAGATGTCCGTCTCACAAAAACGGAATTCGATATCGTTGCACTCTTGGCCGGAAGACCCAACCAGGTTTTCACCAGGGCCAGGATTCTCGAGCATGTAAGATCCGACAATTATCCGATAACGGAACGTGTTGTCGACTATCAAGTAACCGGCTTGCGGAAAAAACTGGGGCTTGCCGGAGATTACATCAAAACCGTTCGAGGAGTCGGGTATAAATTTGAAGTCTGATGGATTTGTCCGGTTGACTCTGAAATCAAAATAAGGAAGAGCCTCTGTGATTGTCTGAAATCCCGATGAGCATCCATTGTGAATCCGATGATTCGTAGAATTCCCGTCAAAATTCTTCTTGTTTTCGGATTGTTGATTTCCGGGATTATCCCCACACTAGCAGTTTCTTACATAAGCTACCGCACCACGCGTGCGGAGATGAAAGATCAGGTTTTCAAACAGCTTGAGTCAGTCAGAAACATCAAAAAAGAGCAGATCGTCAGTTTCTTCAAGGAAAGGATAGCCGACATCTCAACTTTTTCGGTAAATCCTGCTATCGTCCAAGCCTTTGAAGAGTTGGAGGCTGTGTTTGATCCGAATGTTGGACCGTTCAGAGGCTACTCCAAGGAAAAATTCGAAGCTCCTGAATCTTATAAGAAAGCACATGATCGGCATTTCCCGTTTTTTAAAAACCTGATATCCCGCTACGGATATTATGACCTCTTCCTTCTGGATCCTATTCAAGGAGATGTCGTTTTTTCTGTTAGAAAAGAGCCGGATTTCGGCATTCGGATCAGCGATATCGCTTCCTCACTGCGTGATGTGTGGATATTGGCCGTAAGGGAAAAAAAGATCGGTTTGTCCGATACGCGCCCTTATCCGCCGTCGGACAATATCCCGGCACAGTTTTTGGCCGCACCCATATTTGATGGTGTAGAGCTGAAAGGGGTGATCGCCGTCCAGATTTCTATTGACTCCATAGACCATATCATGAAGGAACGATCCGGTATGTGGCGAACTGGAGAAACCTACCTCATTGGACAGGACAAAAAGATGCGGTCGGATTCTTATCTGGACAAATCCGGTCACTCCGTCCTGTCCTCTTTTAGAGGCACTGTGGAAAAAAACGGCGTGGATACCATTGCATCCAGGGAGGCCCTCCAGGGTGTCGAGGGCAATAAGGTCATCATGGATTACAGGGGTAAACGGGTACTGTCCGCTTATACCTTTATAAGCATAATGGATGTCCATTGGGCTTTGATTGCCGAGGTGGACGAAAACGAGATCGATCAACAGATATCCAGTTCATTGAATTCAAAATTGCTGGTTTTAGCCGGCCTGGCTGTACTGATGCTT
>JAFGNQ010000403.1 GCA_016926925.1 Candidatus Aminicenantota bacterium | reverse complement strand
TTTCATCCATCCCAAAGATGCCTACTCTAGAGCAAAAGCCATGCTTCAAAAAGCACTGGAAATAGACGACACATTGAGCGAGGCCTATTCTTCTCTGGCTTTCATGATCCACGGCTATGAGTGGGATTTCCCAGCTGCTGAAAAATACCTCCTCCGCAGTCTGGAGCTCAATCCCTCGAATTCCTACGCCCACGGCTGGTATGCAGAAATGCTGGCTTCAGTAGGCAGGCACGAAGAAGCCATCACGGAAGCTAAAAAGGCCATTGAATCGGATCCGCTCTTTTCCCTAGTGCGTGCCCTGTACGGCATCGTCCTTTCTATTGCCGGGCGGATTGAAGATGGCCGGGCACAGCTGCTCAAGGCCATATCCATGAATCCGGACCAACCGATGCCCTATCTATTTATTGGAATGATGTACCTAATCAGACCGACAGTTCCGGAGAAAGCCATTGAATATTTAGAAAAAGCCGTAGGTTTCGGCATCACTTTTGCTTATGGCTGGCTGGGAATGGCCTATGCAGCAGCAAGCCGGAGGGATGAAACCCTGAAAATCCTCGCCAAACTGGATAAAATCGAACAGGAGAATTACCTCCCGCCTTACAAAAAGGTCGGTTTTTATCTAAAACCGGGTTTGAAGCACTTCCGTTTCATGAAAAAGAAATATGTCGCTCCTCTCCTGAGAGCTGTGATTTATCTCGGGCTGAACAGGCAGGAGGAGGCACTGGAGTATTTGGAAAAATCGAGCCAGGCTCGGGATTATTTTTTCGTCAGCGTGCTTTTGTTGGAACGTTTTTCCGATCTTCCTTGGTTCGAGGAATTTACGTCCAGTCAAAGGTTCAAGACACTTCAAGAAAAATTTAAGCTTGAATAGGGAGATTTCAAGATGCCGGAGAAATCCATCATCGTTATCGGAGCGGGCATTGCAGGGCTGTCGGCCGGATGCTATGGACGGATGAACGGTTACCGTGTCCGGATCTTCGAGCAAAACACGCGTCCCGGCGGTCTGTGCACTTCATGGGAACGGAAGGGTTACACCATCAACGGCGGGCTGGCCTTTTTGGGTGGTTCGGGACCGGCTGTCGGACTCTATCGCATCTGGGAAGAATTGGGAGTTGTGCCCAAGATTATGATGATCGATTACGCGTGTTTTGTCATCGTGGAAGGTAAAGAAGGCCAAAGATTTGTCATGTACACCGATCTTGACAGCCTGGAACGTCATATGAAGGACCTTGCTCCTGAAGATGAGAAGACCATCGAGACATTCATCGGAGCCGTCCGTATCTTTACCGAATATCAACTGCCTCTGGAAAAAGCGCAGGAATTGATGACGCCTTATGACAAAATCAAGTTCATAATCACCCATTTTCCTCTGTTCAGAAACATGATGAAGTGGCGGAAAATATCCATCAGAGATTTTTCGAACCGTTTCAAGAATCCCTTTCTGCGCGAGGCTTTTTTCCAAGCTAAAGCCATTTTTTCCGATGATCTTCCCATGACAATGATCTTTCTGTTGTGCGCCTGGAGCCACCTTAAATCGGCCGGTTATCCCGAGGGCGGAGCGCTGAGATTTGCCAGGGCTATAGAAATGCGCTTTTGTGAACTTGGTGGAAAAGTCGTGTACAATTCACGGGTAGACAAAATCATGATCGAAGACAACAAAACTGTGGGTATTCGTCTTACGGATGGAATCGAACACCGTTCCGATTATGTGATATCCGCAGCTGACGGGAGGTCGACCCTCTTCGGCATGCTGGATGGTAAATTCATCGACCAAAAAATTCGTTCCTGCTACGACAATTTCCCTGTCACCGCTTCTGTTCTTTGCGTGGCGTTCGGTTGCGACCGGCGGTTCCCCGACATCCCGCATTCAGGCGTCGGACTCATCTATCCCTTGAAAGAGCCGGTGAATATAGGCGGGATTGAAGTGAAGACGCTCAGACCCATGATCTACAATTTCGATCCTTCCTTGGCTCCGGAAGGGAAAACTCTTCTTAGAGTCGTGCTTCCTGCAGATTATGATTACTGGGCAAAAATCAACACAAATCCTGACGATTACAAAGCCGAGAAAGAAAAAGCGGCTGCAATCGTCCTCCGGCTTTTAGAACAGCGGTTTCCCGGGATTTCTGCGGATGTCGTAATGTCCGACGTCGCTACGCCGCTGACGTTCGAACGGTACACGGGAAGCTGGAAGGGGAGTATCATCGGGTGGGATTTGACGACCGCAACGGCTAAGAAGGACTTGCCCAAAACCCTGTCCGGACTTAAAAATTTCTGGATGGCCGGTCAATGGCTCGAGCCCGGCGGCGGTGTTCCGATGGTGACACTCTCGGGCAGAAACGTCATTCAGCTCATCGCCCGAGCCGACAAGAAGCCTTTTATCACGGCAATATGATAGAAAGCGAAGAGGGAACACGCGGGCTGGGCCGCCAAATACAACCAGTGATGAATCAAGAAACAAGGGCGGCAAGCACTTCAGACGCTTACACTAGTGAAGACCTTTAATACGTCCAATTTCTGCGATAAAATCTGCTACGGTTTTAAGATAAATCGTTCCAGTTCAAAATCGTGTTGAACAGAAGGCTGAAATCATGGTGATTCAGAAACCGGTGAACCGGATTGAAATTGAATATGATGATGTGCCCTGCTTCCCTGGGAATGTTTAAAATAACCGGTTTGTGTATGAGCGGTTTTTCGTTCTTCACCAAACCACTCAGACAGAAATCTTTTTCCGGCTCGCTCTCCTCGGGATAATCTTTGGCCTCGGTCGAGCCGTACTGCATAACGATGAATTTCCTGTCTTTGAAACTGACGTTGAAGACCGGGCCCAGTCCTGTGAATACATAAGTTGTCTCATCGTAACCGTAGACGATGGGGCTTTCCTTCTGAAGAATTTTTGTCTTCAGTATCGAGCCGGGATTCATGACGCCCAGGCCCGCCGGATTGATGCGGTCGACCTGGGGAGCCAAACCCAACTCTACTGGAAGAATGCTTCCTCCTCCGAGCGTGACCAGAAGGCCGCCCTTTTTCACGAAGGAATCCAGATTCATGAGCCCTTCGAATCCCATGCCTTTGGTCATATCATCCGTTTGATCTACAGTTCCATGGTTCGGATATTCCTCGGTCTTGGTGTAGGGGAGAGGGCTCCATTTGTCATCGATTCCATGCAAAAGGAGTTTGGGATTCATGAAACTCCCCAGTTCCGGGATAATAATCATGTCGAACTTTGTCTCGAGGCTTCCTTCCCTGAGTGTGTCGTCATTTATCAAAGCATAATCGATGCCGTATTCCTCGATGGCGAACCTGAACCAGCCGGTGTCCTGAGTGTAGACCCAGTCGTGGTAGACTCCGATTCTGGGCAGCTCGAGACTGTGCATGGAAACCTCAGGTTTCTCGGATAGGGCGAGGACGTCCAAGCTGAATTCCTCGGCGGCATCTTTCACTCTCTTTTGTGAAGCCTGGTCTTCTGGCTTTAAGGGAATGATCAGTGTGCCGGGGTCGAAGGGCTTTTTGTTTATGGTAAATG
>JAFGNQ010000067.1 GCA_016926925.1 Candidatus Aminicenantota bacterium | reverse complement strand
CGACCTGAAGAAGGCGTTTGAGGCCTACGAGACGCTTGAAGTCGGCGGCGTCATCGTCAATGACATCCCGACCTTCCGGATCGACCACATGCCTTATGGGGGGGTTAAGCAGAGCGGGTTCGGCCGTGAGGGCATCCGTTACGCCATCGAGGAGATGACCGAGCTCAAGCTCCTGGCGCTGAATCTGAAGTAAGAGTGAGCGACGATTCCCTCGTTTCTTCACCCGCGGAAAAACTCCCACCAACAAGGGACTAAAGAAAGGATTTTTTTTGGAGCTCAGCTTCCGGAAGGTGCGTCTTCCCGGCCGTCCTGAGGATCTCTATCTGGTGATGGTGAAGGGGGTTTGCCTTGATTGTTTCATAAGATTAGCGTTAAATATAAAAGCATGAAAGGAAAAAAGGTCGCAGTCATTGGAGCGGGAGTCATGGGTTGTGACTTGGCTCTGGATTTATCGAGTCACGATTATGCTGTGATCCTGAAGGATCTCACCGCTGAAGTCTTGCAGAAAGCCGAACAAAACATTCAAAAAAATTTCAAGTTTATAAAAATGATGAAGACCGATTTTCCTTTTTCTATCGAAGAACTCCTGTCAAGGATCAAATTCGTCACGGACTACTCGGAGTTTCACGACACAGAAATTGTCATAGAAAATATTTCTGAAATCTTTGCAGAAAAAAAGAAGCTTTATTCTGAGCTCCGCGACATTTGCCGGGAAGATACACTGTATGGAGTCAATACGAGCTGTATTACCATATCGAAAATCGCGGCTCTTTTGCCAAGGCCAGAGAATGTGATCGGGATGCATTTTTTGAATCCGGTTCCCCTCAAAAATCTTGTGGAGGTTATCAAGGGTTTCCAAACTTCTGCCCAAACCCTCGAAAGAACAAAAGATTTTCTCGGCAGCCTAAATAAAACCTGGGTCGTGGTGAACGACGCTCCGGGATTTGTCGCTAACAGGGTCTTGATGTTGACCATCAATGAATCCATACGGGTTGTTCAGGAGGGGATAACGGAGGCCAAGGATGTCGATAAGATCTTTAGGCTGGGCTTCGGCCACAAGATGGGACCGTTGGCAACCGCAGACTTGATCGGGTTGGATACTATCCGGGATTCCCTTCAGGTATTGTATGAAAGTTATAACGACCCAAAATATCTTCCTTGTCCTCTTCTTCAAAAAATGGTGAAAGACGGGATTCTTGGGAAGAAAACGGGACGGGGGTTTTTTGTATATGAATACTGATCGGAAGACCATGAAAAGAGGCAAAGAAATCAAGGCTGTTGTCTGGGATCTTGACGGCACGATCTGGGATGGAATCCTGCTCGAAAATGACGATGTAAGGCTGAAACCGGGGATCCGAAAGATCGTCGAAACACTGGATTCCCGCGGTATTCTCCATTCCGTCGCCAGCCGAAATGATTTTGATACAGCCATGGGAAAGCTCAAAGATTTTGAATTAGCTGATTTTTTCCTATTCCCCGAAATCGGCTGGAACGCCAAATCCGTATTTTTGGGCAGGATCAGAGAGAGTTTGAATATCGGTATGGATACGATCCTGTTTATCGATGATTCGCCTTTCGAAAGAGACGAAGTCCGTTACGTCTATCCTGAGATTTGGTGTGTCGACGCCGCAAAATATAAAAGTCTTCCTCGAATGGCCCGGTTGAATCCCCGGTTTGTCACCGAGGACTCCAGAAGAAGACGCTTGATGTACACAGAAGACGTCATAAGAAAGAAGGATGAAAAAAGCTTTGATGGCCCTCGAAAGGATTTTCTGGCGTCCCTTGATATAGAACTTGTTATAGCCGAAGGCAAGGAGAGTGATCTCCAAAGGGCAGAAGAACTGACCGTCAGGACGAACCAACTCAACACCACCGGTCTGACCTTTTCTTATGATGAGTTGAAGGATTTTATCCATTCCCCGACACATAAGCTTTATATTTGCGCAATGAAGGATCGATATGGATCCTCCGGGAAAATTGGACTCGCTCTTGTGGAACGCAGCCGGAGTTTTTGGCATTTGAAGTTGTTCTTGATGTCCTGCCGGGTGCTGTCCTATGGTGTCGGCACAATCGTGCTCTCGTATATCATGCAGGAGGCTAAAAAAGCCGGGAAAAAGCTGCGCGTGGATTTCAAGGAAACGGGAAAAAACCGGCAGATGTACATCACCTTGAAATTTGCCAATTTTCACGAAGTTACATCCAACGAAAAAGGAATCATCGTCCTAGAGCATGATCTGTCGTTCATCCAAAAAACACCCGCCTACGTCAAATTGATAACGGAAAATGAATGAGTGAGATGAGCTGTGGATACAAGACGAGCCATTAGATCTTTTATTGAAAATCACCTGGCTTCTCTCGAGGAAAATGCCGAGCTGAAGGATACAGACAATTACTTCGAGCTCGGTTTTGTGGATTCTTTGTTCTCCATTCAACTGGTGGGTTTCATTCAAGAAGAGTTCCAGATCAGTATAGAAAGCGAAGATTTAGATCTTGCCAATTTCAATTCCATCGACAGGATTGTGGCGTTTATTCATCGGAAAAAAAAGGAATTGGGAGGAACTGATGAATGAGGACCTCCGTCAACAAAAAATCGTCGAACAGGCAAGAGCTTTTGCGTCCGAAGAAATCCGCCCTCGAGCTGCTGAATTTGACGAGAGTGGAAATCTCCCCAAAAGTCTTATCGTGAAACTGGCGGAAAGGAAGTTTTTGTCGGCGACCTTGCCGGCTGAATACGGGGGGCTTGAACTGGACCCTGTCTACTATGGGCTTTTCCTCGAGGAAATCGGAAAGGCCTGCAGTTCAACGAGAACGCTTATCACGGTGTGTAATTCTTTGGTCGGGGAGACGATGGCCCGTTGGGGCACCCGGGAACAAAAAAATATGTGGCTGCCGAAGATAGCATCCGGAGAGAAAATCGGGGCCTTTGCCCTTTCGGAGCCAGAGGTTGGTTCGGATGCCAGACATGTCCGGACTTTTTATGAGCAAAAAGGAAACCAGTTTGTTCTCAACGGAAGAAAAAAATGGATATCAATCGGAGGAATCGCCGATTTTTTTATCGTGATTGCCTCGGGAGAACAGGGCATAACGGCCTTTATCGTTGAACGGCAATTCAAAGGAGTGAAAACCAAGCCAATAAGAGGGCTGCTTGCGTGCAGGGCATCCCATGTTGCAGAAATAGAGTTCGATTCCCCAGTGGTCCCCGAAGAAAATATCCTCGGAAAAATCGGGAGTGGATTTGATTATATAGTCAACACGGCTCTGGATCTGGGGAGATATTGTGTAGCTTGGGGTGGAGTAGCTGTCGCCCAGGAAGCGACCGAGGCTATGGTCTGCTATGCCAGAAGACGTTCACAGTTTGGCAAAAAAATCTATAATTTCCAGCTTATCCAAGGAATGATAGGGGATGCCGTTACCCGGACACATGCCGCCAGAGCTCTTTGTTTGAACGCCGGGGAGTTAAGGAAAAATAAAAACCCCCAGGCCATCATTGAAACCACGATCGCCAAATATTTTGCCTCCATGGTGGCCATGGAAGTGGCAAGAGATGCCGTCCAGGTCCATGGAGCATGCGGTTGTACTTCCCTCTATCCTGTCGAGCGTTTGTACAGAGAAGCGAAGATCCTGGAGATAATTGAAGGAACCTCACAGATTCAGCAGGAGCTGATCGCCAAGTATGGCCTGAGAAAATATTTCCGAAATGTTGAACAAAAATAACATTATCCGCCAGATTTCGGCTCAAACAGATGAACTAAACAGACTCTCTCCGGGTCTTTTGAAAAAGTATCCCATCGCAAAATATGTCCATGAAATAAAGGCTTGCAAAGGATGTCGGCGATATTTCTATTTTAGCCCTTATTTAAGGAAGACCTTCCAAGAAATCCTGTTGATTCACGGTCTTCCCATCATGGCGAAATACCACAAGCTTGCCATGATCACTTTGATGTGCGATTCCCTATCTGGATTGGAAAAAGAAAATATCCCCCCAAATATCAGGGATTTGTACCTCGAGTGGTTCAGGAGAGTCCTGAAAGACGTTTCTCTTCAGCCGGCTGAATATTACGATGCAGGGGAATTCCCATTTCGCCAGGATTTGGCTGTGTGCAGTTTGAGAGCCATTCCTGTGGGTGGTGCTTGGCTCGTTGAAGTGAGTCGGGTGATAGAAAGACGTGTACATCCCGGATTTATAAATGGATCGCGCACGCAAGTAAATGGATCGCGCACACAAGTGACGCTAAAAAAAATTTATATAAAGTATAGAATTCTCAACCTCATGTCAGCGGCAGCCAATTTTCTGAAATTGAGGCGGATAATCTATCCCGTGTTGGTGCAGTTGGGGGTTATTCAATCATTTTACCAACTGCACACATTTTCCCGGTATATGCCTCGATTCTCGCCTGAGGAGATGGATAACGCCTACCTCCGGATCGCCGAATTATTGAGGAGAAACAAAAAAATAAAGGGGCTTTTTCGCCGCAGTTGGTTTTTGGATCCACAACTCGAACATATCAGCCCTGATCTGGCCTACCTGAGGAAGATTCCGGAGGAAAATGGAGCAGTCGTTTTTCGGGCCGTCACTTATCCAAGCGCAATCCATAACGCTCTGGCGATGTCCTCCAAGAGGAGAAAACTGTATCTCGCCAAAGAGTATTTCCCTCAAGCTTATGCCTATATTTGGCCCCGCGAAAAATTGCTGAAATGGGCAGAAAGAAGGAAAGATTTTTTAGAGGATCAAAAAATTTAATGAGCCATTTTAAGATTGATAAACGACTTTATGGGATAGGTTTCCTATGCCCAAGAAGCCCGGAGAAGCCCCTCACGACAATGATGGCTCCTTCTACGAGATGCGGCAACGGGTCACGGAGCGAGACATTGGTGGAGAAACGACGCGTCTTTAGCAGATTTCTGATTGTTTTGCCCTTATCTCTTGTAGACATGAGATGCAGTATTTCTCCGTACAGGAGCCACCTGAACTCCAGGCCGACGTCGTAAGCAAAACACGGAGCGACCTGTTCTCCCAGGGCCAGCTTGTAGAGCATAAGCGGGAAGTTAACGCCGCTTCGAACTGAGATCTCAACTGTTTCAGAGAGTCGGGGATTGAACTCGAGGAGTTTTGGCTGTCCGTCACGACGGTCCATTCGGAAATCGAGGTTCGCGAAGCCATGATAACGGAGTTTTCGCAAAAACTTGATACCGAGATGTTCGAGAGCATCATCCTTAATGGTTCGACAGGCGATTGGCGGGCCAAAGGGGAGCGGGTATTTCCTGAGAACACGATAAGCGGAGACGGCGAGTGGTTCTCCATGCAGGCAGAGCACATTCAATACGAGATCGTCTCCCTCGATATACTCCTGAATCAACGGAATGGGCTTCTGCTGAGATAGGGCACTCTCCAACTCTTTGGGATTGTGTGCGCACCGGATTCCTCTCCCCCCGGCCTCTCCTCTGGGCTTCAGCAGCACGGGATAAGGGAGCCGATCACGAAGGGCCAACGCCTCATCATAGGAACGCGGCCGGAATGTCAGCGGAGCCGGTATGTCATATTGTTCAATGTAGTCTACCAGACAATGCTT
>JAFGNQ010000402.1 GCA_016926925.1 Candidatus Aminicenantota bacterium | reverse complement strand
GGGTCTTCGACGAAAACGAACTGTGACGAGCACCTACGCTTGCCCCTATGATTTGAGCTCATCATGGATAAGGAATCCCTCCGAGCTTGACTTTTAGGGAGGTGTAGAGTAATTTGGATGTGCGTTTTCTATCGAGAGAAAGTAACCCTCTAGGAGGTTTTACATGTTTTTATTCGGACCCGTCGGCCCTACAGAACTCCTTTTGATCGTGCTGATCATCGTCATCATTTTCGGAGCACGCAGACTCCCCGAGCTTGGCAAATCCTTAGGAGAAGGCATCAAAAACTTCAAGAAATCCATCTCGCCTAAAGACAAAGACGAGGAGACTCCCCCCGATAATCAAAAGCCTCCTTCTAAGGACTGATGAAACGGACTCTGGAAAATCTTGCGCAAAAACGGAAAGACGCAGAGGATGAATTCACAAAAACGATTGATGATGTCCGGCAAAGAATCGCCATCTCCAAAGAGTCCTTAAACACACAAGAACTCGCTCGTCTCATCTCCCGCATAGAGGAAATCCTCGGTTCAGAAGAGACTCCATCCCCAAAAAAAAGCAGGTCCCCCTTAACGAGGGCTGTCCGCTCCAACCGGGAAGCTCCTCATCAAGATCTCATCAACCGGCAGGTATTGCAGACCCTTAAAGAAATGCAATCACGGTTCGAGGAAAACACCAAAATCACGGAAGACATTTCCGCCTCTCTCATCAAGATAATCCGGATCCATGCAGACCTTACCGATAAAAAGGACAAGGAGTGGGATGCTCTGAGCAACAATCATGTGGCTATGATATTTAAAAGCCTGGAGTGGAGGGTCGACCAGCTCGAAGCCGAGTACAAGGATGCCAGCATCCTGATGAAGCGTTTTCTCGATCTCAAGGAGAAGCTGAATCAGCTGATCCACACACTGGAAGCAAAAAAGATGCCATCACCTGCTTTCGTCAGCGATCTGATACAACCCCTGGAAGACTGGCGCTATACCGGTTTCGAGAACCGCTTCAGGGGAAGCGAGGACTCTATCAAGCTCCAATTGAAAAAATACCTCGCTTATTTCCCGGAAGGAAGCCGGGTCCTCGACCTCGGCTGCGGCCGGGGAGAATTTCTCGAACTGCTCAAGAAAAAGGGAATAGAGGCCACGGGCATCGATATCAACGAACAGATGATCGCTCTCTGTCGCGAAAAAGGACTCGAATGTCAAAAAGCGGACATTCTGGAAAAGCTTGCCGGATATTCCGACAGTTCTTTGGGCGGAATTTTTTCTTCTCAAGTCATAGAGCACCTTGCTCCGGTCTACCTGAAGAGAATGCTTGAGCTCGCTTATTTCAAACTGAGTCCCGGAAGCCCGATCGTGCTGGAGACCATCAATCCCACATCCGTTTTCGCTCTTGTCCAGATTTACCATCTCGATATCTCGCACAAACAGCCCATTCATCCGCAAGCGCTGAAATTTCTCCTGGAGAGTACCGGTTTCGGCAAAGTCACAATTCACTACACAGAACCCCTCGAGAAGGAAATGCTCGAAACCCTTCCCGGCGCCGATGACCGCACCTCGATTTTGAATCAAAATATCGACAACCTCAACAAGCTTCTCTACGCTCCGCCGAACTACGCCGCCATCGCCTTTAAAAACTAAGTCAAATGGAACTCTACGCGGGCTTCGATTTAGGGGGAACCCAGCTCAAGTACGGTCTCATCGATATGGAGGGAATCGTTCTCCAGGCCGGTTCTGCCGATTCTCCAAAATCAGGCGATGAGTTATTCAAGCTCATCCGCTCGATTTTCCATGACCTCAAAACAGATAATAAGGACAGGATCAAAGCCGCAGGATTTGGATTTCCCGGTATTTTTCATCAACGGGAGCAAAAAATCATCCAATCCCCCAACTATCCTTCCCTTGACGGAAAGGATCTCGTCTCCCATCTGTCGCCTTTCATCGACATCCCTTTTTTCCTTGGCAACGAAGCCAACTTCGCAGCCTATGCCGAGTTCATGCTCGGCGCAGGTCAGGGAGCCACAAGCCTTGTCTTGCTCACTATCGGGACGGGTATAGGTACGGGTATAATCCTTGAAGGAAAAATCTTGCAGGGTGCATGCGGCTTCGCCGGAGAGCTCGGGCATGTCCCGATTCATCCTGAGGGGACCGAATGCAGATGCGGGAGCCGCGGATGTCTGGAGACGAAAGTTTCCGCTCCAAAAATCGTCAGGAGCTATCGGACGCTAAGCAATTCCGCAGAGGATATTCCTTTACAGGATGTTTTCCGGCGCGCCGAAAAGGGGGATTCGGCGGCTCGAAAAGCCGTGGCTCAGGCCGGATATTTCCTGGGTATCGGCCTCTCTCTGGCCATAAATTTTCTCAATCCGGACCAAATCCTTCTCGGCGGAGGGGTGATGGAATCCGGCGATTTGCTGATTTCCCCGGCGCTGGAGGAAGCAAGACGACGGTCATTCCCGGCTTCTTTCGAATGCTGCCGCATCGAACGGGCAAAGCTGGGCAACAAAGCCGGATTCATCGGCGCCGCCCTCTGGGCGCGAGAGGTTTTCCGGCAAGAACGCCGGTGAATTCACCGTCCGAAATGACGAGCTTCCCGTCGATCAAAACATAATCGATCCCTTCGCTGTACTGGTGCGGATCACGGAAAGTAGCCTTATCCCCGATTCTCTCCGGGTCAAAAACAACGATATCGGCCGCATACGATTCTTTGAGAAGCCCTCGGTCTTCCAAGCCCAACATCTCGGCCGGAAGCCCGCTGGAAGACCTGACGGCCTGTTCCATGCTGATGACTTTTTTCAGGAAAACATAGTTTCGGATTTTTCTCGGAAACGTCCCGTAGTTCCGTGGATGCGGCTTCCCCTCGCCAAAAACAAGAACCTGACCGTCCGATCCCGTCATCACCCAGGGCTGTCTGAGGAAATATGCGACATCGGCCTCCGTTTGATTGAAAGAAACGACACCCGGGTCTCCCATAAAAATGAGTTCCACGGCCGCATCCGTTTCACTCTTCCCCAAAGTGGTGCTGATCTCTTCGAGGCTCCTGCCTTCCCAATCCGCATTCCTGGGAAATGCCGAGATGACCAGTGTCTCAGCGCCTCCGCGGCGTTCTATGTTTTCGGCCATCTCCTTTCTAATGCGGGGCAATAGCCTCTGGTCTCTCAATCTTTCGCACATCTTGCCTCCTGCCTGGACCCACCGCGGTACGACGGCCGCCGCCAGGCTTGTGCTGGAAGCACAGTAGGGATATTGATCGGCATAGATCTTGACACCCCTCTCCCTAGCATCATCAATGATCCGGCAGACCGCCTCCGCTTTTCCCCAGACTGGCTTGCCCAGCGCTTTGATGTGGGAAATCTGGACCGGGACCGCGGATCGCTCACCGATCTCCACGGCCTCGGCGATGGCCGCTTCGAGCCCGATAGAGTAATCGCTCTCATCGCGGATGTGGGTGGCATAAAACCCTCCTAATTCTCTAACGACACCGCACAGGGCAATCACTTCGTCCGTTCGGGCATAGCTTCCCGGTGCATAAAAAAGGCCGGTCGAGAGTCCGGCCGCACCTTCCTCCAAAGCCCGGCGCACAAGAGATTTCATACGGGCCAGTTCTTCCGCGTCCGGCTCCCTGTCGTCGCCTTTCAAGACAACACCCCGGACCGTACCATGACCGACCAGGTGAACCACGTTGAGTCCGATTCCCTGGGCTTTCATCTTTCGGAAGTATTTCGCAACCCGGTGGGTACCTGAACCGCAATTCCCGGTCACTACGGTGGTCACACCCTGAGTCAGGTAGTTCAGAGCCGTTTTGAGTTTGTCACTGCTGATATTTTCGCAATGCGTATGCATATCGATAAATCCCGGTACGACAAATTTCCCGCCGGCATCGATCTCTTCCAGGGCACGAAATTTTTTGAGCATTGTGACGGCCGCAATCTTTCCTTCTTTGATACCTATATCAGACCTGTACCCTGGAGCGCCCGATCCATCAACAATGGTACCCCCCTTGATGACCACATCGTAGGATTGTCGAGAGCAACCCTGAAGCAACACCACACAACCGATAGAAATCCAAAAAAGGCGGGCCGTGTTCTTTATCATGTATCTTCCTCCAGGAATCATTTCTCAAATATGTGCGAAGGAACCATCTTAAGAAGAAAATCGATAAAAAGCAAAATTCAGAAACCAATATTTTGGGCATCGATTCACTTTTTTGAACCCGAGGCCATAATATCACTTTCATTTTATATCTATCTCTTTTATAATGAATCAATTATCGTTTTTTAGGATGGCATGGAATTTGCTTATGGATTATAATCCGGCACTTCGGAAGAACGGAAACATCAAATAGGAGCAAAGGATGGGCAAAAAAAGTTTCAATGCAATACTCATTTCTCTCCTCGCCATCGGATTCACTCTGCCTTTATCAGCACAAAGCCGGCAGTCGGGTTCGATATACGGAGAGGTTTCGGATACAGACGGGAATCCGCTCCCCGGCTGCCAAATCACTCTTTACGGGCCTAAGCTCTTAGGTCAAAGATTGTACATCACTTCGAACACAGGAAGCTTCTTCTATACCGATCTGGCACCGGGCGGTGATTACCGATCCCGGGTGGAAATGCCTGGATTCAAGACCGTTATCAGGACCGGCATCACCGTCAACATCGGGAACGTCACAAAAATCAAAGTCGTTATGGAAACTGTTCCCCTTGAAGAAGAAGTCACCATAGACGAAGCGAGCCCTGTCGTCGATGTCGCGACCTCGAAGTTCGCCGTCCATTACGGGACTCCATTCATTGCCAGCATCCCTATGAACAAAGACCTCTATGATATTCAAAACTCGGCTCCCGGCGCCATAACCGACGACGCCGAATACCGGCGGACATCCTCCATTCTGGGCGGCACCGTTCGAAGTGCATTGTATACGTTGGACGGAATTTCGATGAATGATCCGGCATCCTTTACCGTTATGGCCAACTTAAATACCGACGTTTTCGAGGAGATCGAAATCGGGGCCGGAGCACTTCCGGCAGAGGTCGGGCAGGCCGACTCGGTCCACATCAATATCGTCACCAAAAGTGGAGGCAACGACTTTTCCGGGGGGATCACCGGTTATTTCACCTCTGACAGCCTCACGCAAAACCTCATCACTCCCGAAGAGATCGACACTCTGAACATTTTCAAACCAGGAAGCTATTCCGGCTATAAAGATTTTTCTCTTAATTTAGGCGGTGCGATTATGGCCGATAAATTCTGGTTTTTCCTTAATGGCCGCCGCCTGGTTTGGGATAAAATCAATCCGCTCAATCCGGAAAACCGGATGGCAGATCTTGGAATCGACAGCCCTCATATCGATCCCAGACACGAGGAATGGTTGGCCTTTACCAAAATCACTTTTCAGATTGCACCCAACATCGGCTATTCCGGCATGTTTCACTACAACGCTCTTTACGAGCCTTACTACACCATCGGAATCAGCGCCGATACCGCCGCCGATGCGGTCGACGTCTGGAACCACGAAAAAACCCTCACGACGACCCACCAGATCAGTTGGATCATGAACCAAAACACATTCATGGACATTCGGGCCGGCTTCGTCCAAAGGAATTTTCCCCTAAACGCCCAACCGGGAACCGAGAGCGCATACACCTACTATGACAGTGCCGAGAATATCTACTGGGGGCGCAGCTTCTACGATGATAAGTCCACACTCAGGAGATACCTGGCCTCAGCTTCAATAACTTGGTTCCTGGAAAAACTTATGGGAGCACATCACGAACTCAAGGTCGGCGTGGAATTCGATCAAGCAGAATATCACCAAGACTGGTACCGCCAAAATCCTTGGTACTCCTACTGGCTGGATTACGCCGACGGCAATCCTTACTACTATTCCGATAGCGGTAAACAAGGCCGACTGCGCATAGGCTTTGGGCCCTCTATGCCGGGGATGTGGGATGTACAGGACAGCATTCGCCGACTGTCCGGCTATATCCAAGACAGTCTGACCACAGGCAGATTGGCCATCAATCTCGGCCTCCGTTTCGACTGGTCATATCAGTATGAACCGGGACAATCCCGTCCTGAACTCCGTTATGAATACGGACCTGATCAGCAAAATCCGGATCTAGGGACCAATGACTTGCTCGAAGCGCTCATCGCCCCAATGCATGACAACGGTCTCGTCACGCCCTTCGATGCAATGACAACCCTTTGGAAGAAAATCGTCGAATTCACGACATTCTCACCACGTATCGGTATCGTCTACGACATTTTCGGCAACGGCAAAACGGCTTTAAAATTCCATTTCGCCCGCTATTACGAACCAATCTGGGCCGCCAAGTACAATTCCGCTCAAATCTTCAGTCCGGGAACCTACAACTGGTACTGGAACGATAGCAACGAAAACAAACTGATGGACCTCCCTCCTATTGACAGCTATGAGCTGGCGTACACAACCAACCAAGATCCCGGCGTCAGCGCTTATACAGAAGATTTAAAGGCGCCCTATGTCCATGAATTCATGGGAGGTATTGAACACGAGCTTGCCAGAAACTTCAAGATCGGGCTCCATTTTATCTATAAAGACAACAGGAATATTGTGGAAGATATCGATAAAAATAACGGCTATGATCCAACTGCGACCGATGAGGAAGGGCGGATTTGGATCCCCTACGAATTCACTGATCCGGGGATGGACGGCAAGTTCGGCACCTCGGACGATCAGAACTTGACTGTCTACGGACTCAGAGAAGACCGTCCCGCACCGGAGAAAATCGGGACAAATCCTCCGGAGACCGAGAGACGCTACTATGCGGGGATCCTAACCATGAGCAAGCGTATGACCAATAACTGGCAGCTCGACGGCTCGATTCTATACAGTGTTTATAAAGGAAACATCTCAGCCCAGTACATGGCAGCTGAGGGAAGAGATCCGGCATTCGACAGCCCCAACGATCAAATCTATTCCTACGGCCGTCTCTATTTTGACAGACCGCTTCAAATAAAGCTCATGTCGACTTTCATCCTGCCCTATGATTTCATTCTCAGCGCCTATTTCCAGCACAGGTCCGGAAGCACGTGGACACGGACTCTGGAGCGCATCTACTTTCCTGATGATTTGAATGTAAAAGAGAGTTATGTTTGGGTCAGAACAGAGGAGCGAGGATCGAACAGAAATGCAGCCTATACGAATATGGACCTCAGGTTGGAGAAAAGCTTTGGGCTCAGCGCTTCCACGAACTTGAGTTTTTATCTGGATATCTTCAATGTCTTCGGGAGCAAGGGAATCCTCATCAACGACAATCCTAACGGAAGACTGAATTATTCCGCGGACCCGCCGGAATACACATTGGATCCGCTCTATGGCAGCGTCTCGAGCGTTTGCGGTGTCCGGTCATTCAGGGTGGGATTGCGTTTTTGCTTCTAAAGCCCGACAAATCCGCTCGTCCAAAAGAGGCGGATCGAAGGCCTCTTTCGCTTTTCGCAAGCTTCAGTTCTTGATCATCTCCTCGAGCTTGGGAATCAGACCCTCGATTGAAGGGGCCTGAGGATCATCAGGGGCCAGCTCAAGAAACTTCTTGAAGCTGTCGATGGCGAGCTGATACTCACCCTTGTTCAGATAAGCATAGCCCAGCTGCCGGTAAGGTGGAGCCCAATTTTCTTTGATTTTGGCAGAGAGCTTGTAGTATTCGATCGCATCGTCCGCTTTGCCTTCGTTGAAGAAGATCTCACCCACATTGAAGGCCAGAGTCTCATCGCTGGGAAAAAGGTCGATGGCTTTCTTCATGAATTCACTAGCCTTTTCCAGATTTCCCTGCAGCATGTAAGTTTCTCCGATACCGGCCATAGCCCGGGCAGCACTGTCGTCTCCTTCGTAGGAACCCTTCTCTTCCATGACTTTATCCAGAATTATCTGATAGGTCTCGAGGGCTTTATCGTATTCTTTGAGTTGACGGTAGCAATTACCGATGTTGAGGTTCACCTGGTATATGGTGGGATTTCTTTCCAAAAATTCCCCGAACTTCGCCGCAGCCTCCGCATACAGCCCCTGCTGAAAAAGCTGGTTTCCTTCCTCGAAGACAGCTAAAGCGGATTCATCCTCCAAGGCAGGGATTCCACTGGGAGCAGCCTGAGTTTTAACGAGAGCGAATTCGATGGATGGATTGTTCCGGGAAAACTGGCTCACATTGGTTTCCTGGTAAGTTGATTCGAATCCTTCCATGCTTGCCGTGATCCGGAAGGCTCCAGTCCCCAATCCGGCAATAGCCCATTTTCCTTTCTCATCGGACTTGCCTTCGAACAAGGTGTTGAATTTGAGGTGCTGAGCGACAATTTTGACGCCCGCCAGAGGATTTCCCGCCTCGTCAACCACGGTCCCTTTGATCCGGCCTTTTCCTCGGCCTTGCTGGGCTGACGCATCAAGAGCAGCGCCCCAAATAAGTAAAAAGACTAAGATTATGACGTATATATTTTTGCTTTTCATCAAAGCCTCCTAGGACAACCTAAGTCCGTTTATTTTAGATGATGCAACAACAAAATACAACAGATTCGGCATCCGGGCTGAGATCACCGATACCGGCCTCTCAACAGCAGTCAGCACTCAAAGCTCCATCGGTCCGTGTAGTCGTGCAGTCTTCGAGTGACAAAGGGAATCAAATCTCGAAGTTCATGACCTTTTTGACTTCATCTCCACCGGTCTCGTTCGTCAAGGTGGCAAAAAGCTTGTTTTTACCTTCTCGAAGACTGGCGATCTCTTTATCAATAACAAAAGGGATTTCCATCTTGTACTCTTTCCCTTTCAACTCTTTAAGCTCATCTTCGTCGGTTTCTATCCTGAACGAACTTTCCTTCTGCCAAACGAGCTTCCCTGCAGAGTTTTTCAACTCGAGATTTGCGGAAAGCGTTGTAACCAGTTTTCCGACGTCTTCCGAAAACCAGATGTTGGAGTAGGGCATGCTGATGAATACAGTTCCTTCAATCCTGTCTTCTCCGACAAACGTCTTTTCCACCCTCCAATCATAACTGAATTCTTCAACCCTCCCCCTGATGGTCTGCTGTGCCGCAGCCTGCGCCAAATTCAACTCGTGCATGTACATCAAGTTGTAGCTCCGGAGCGAACTCAAGTCGTAGGTCACCAGCCTGTACGTTCCGGTACAGGTCGAATCGATAAATATTACAGGAAAATTTCCGTAGTACCATATTTCCTGGCAACGGCTTTGTGAGTTGTAACCCATAGGATTGGTGATCCTGTCCATCGGGGGGCCGAACAAAATATAAATTCTTCCCCGATCCGTCAACCACCCTTCCTTTCCTTCACTTACAAAAAGATCATCTGCCTGTTCCATCCGGTTGTAGTACTCCAGCTTGAATTCATTCTCCTCTGTATCCGGGTCAGGATCCCGCCGTTCCCAGAATTCCTCTTTGAACCGCTCTCTTTCCGATTCAGGAAGATCGAGAAACGTATGGGACTCCTCATTTGTAATGATATACCGGACTCGGTTCAACCAGTCTTTGTTTTCGGGATCCAACTTCTGCTCCAGCTTATAATAACGACATGACAGGGAGAAAAGAGCCAACCAGGATATAAAGAAAACGGCAAGGGTCGGCAGAAAGATAAGCTTCGCTCTCCTCCGAAAAGCCTGAAATTCAATCATTATTCTTCTCCTTTATGGCTGCTATACTCTTTTGAAGATCAGGTTGTTCGGGATTGATTTCAAGGGATTTTTCCCAAACAACCAAAGCTTCCTCTAATCTTCCAAGTTGAAAATAGCACTCACCCACGGAATTCAGAAGGTTTGAATTCACTCCATAGCGCTCGATGGTCTGGTCGAATTTTTCGATGGCTTTGTCCATCCGGCCCAAATTCTGATAGGCTTTTCCCAAAAGGAAATGGACTTCGTATGCAGGCGGCTCAGGATTGTCGAACAGGGGCTCGAGTATAGTCTCAGCCTGCTTGAAATCCTCCAAGGTCATGTAAATTCTGGCCAGATTCAGAACGAATTCGGGAGAATCGGGATTTTTTCTGTAGGCATCTTCCATGCAAATGCGGGCTTGCTCGATTTTTCCGCTATTGAACAACTGGGTTCCCATCATGTAGGCGTAGATGGGATTGTCCGTTCCCGGTATGAGCTTAGAATAGATCCAGGGACGGGCGATAGCGGCCTGATACGTCACATCGAACTCATCCGCCTCTTGCAGAATTTCACGGCCATCAAGTAACAGAGAAAGCTCAATATTGTAGTGAGCGGGAGAAAATTCTTGCAGGGAGAATCGCTCGATGAAATTGGGCAGAGACCCGTAACTTCCGACCGCCTTTTCCATTTCTTTGAAGGGTTCTCCATCCTTCAGGAATAGGTATCTGAGAACGGCCCCATTTTTCTGCTCCTGAGTCAGGCCGTGAATCTGGAAGGCCAACACCAAACTATCGGTAGTAAGGAAAGTCCGGTTAGCCTGGAAATAGATCTGGTTTGTCCCGATTTGAAACGGTCTGAGTTTGTTTTGTTCGGGAGGCCTTACGTTCACGTCGTAACCCATGAGAAACGACGTCATCTGGAGGCTTTCTTGCTCACCGGGAATCAGGAGGTCGCGCTCAAGGGACGTGAATTCTTTGGAAACCGTGTTTTTCACCAACAACGACATTTTATACGTCCCGGGAATAAGGGGAAACATATCCCGAATACTGAGCGGCCTGCGGTTAACCTCTACTATCCTCTCTTGATCAAACTCCATGGAGATGTCCTTTTCAAATTGAAAGATGACCTCGCCTTTCGGGTCGGTTATCGTCCCGTTGAGTTTCAATGTGGTGTAATACTTGTCCTCGAACTGGTTTACGGAAAGCCGTGCCGGCTCGATGGCATAGTGGACAAAGTAGATTCCCGATGGATCTTTCGTTATCTTGATCACAGAGTCGTTGTCGATATAATTCGTTGAGTATTCCACCTCGACGGTATCTTTGAAATCGAGAAACTTCTGGGCATATCTCTCTTTGATCTCTCTGGCCGGAGTCGTATAAACCCTTTGGATCAATAGATCCGACGACAAAGAAGGCCTGCCCATAGCGAGAGAACTCTCCCCGGGGATGAGAGACAAAGAAACCTCGGCCAACTGCGGCTCAAAATCTCTGAGTTCTTTATAAGCGGCCATGTAATCGACAGTATCTCCAAAGTAGGATGTCAGGAGTGCTTGAGGGCCGTCTCTGAGCGGACTGTAGAGGCGATATTCTCCTGATCCTCCCTGCTGGAAAAAAACAAGGTTGAATCCAGGCGGAAGGCCGTATTTCGTCATGTCTTGATAAAACCAGACTTCTGTGTTGTATATCTGACTTTTTCCTTCAAACCTCGTGATGTCATTGGGCTCACCGAGAATGATGTAGATTTCTCCCCGGTCCGTCTTCCAGCCGGCCTTGGGAGTGGTGCGGCCAAAGAAATGGTTGGTATAATTGATCCTCCGGTAGTGTTCCTCTTTGAATTCATTTTGCGGGCTGCCGGGTGAAGGATCCCGCTGTTTCCAGAAGGCCTCTATAAAGAGGTCTCGTTCCCGATCTGTCTCCAACTGGAAAAACACATCTTTTTCCAGATCCGTAATGATATAGACGACTTCCTCATCCAGCCACTTCTTAAAACGCTCGGACAGTTTTTTCTGTTTGCCCGCCGACGCAGCTGTTAAGAGAGAAACACACAGTACGACAATCAGGCAGGTCGTTAACCTCTTCACGTCTGAACTCCTTTTCTTAACTTCTGGTATTGATCCTATCGCCCATTCGATTCGAAGTCCAATCCATCATCAATACCGGAGCAATATTCATGCCATAACCGGCAATAATTCGCGGCTCTAACATTTTTCAGACAAACACCATTGCAGGCAATGGTTACTTAGTATTATACCGCATTCCCACAATTTAATCCTCTCCGGCAGGGGTGCGGTTTCCACCTCTAAGGATGCGGCACCTCATATCCGGCTCTCAATGTAACAAAAAGAATACAATTGAACTCATCCGGAACGTTCACCACCTCCAATTTCAACATAGAATATTCAAAAAGGCAGATTGTCGGCCAAGGCCTTCAACCGGCTCAATTCCTCCGGAGATATGTCTCCCAGGAGATAGGAGAATACCAATTTGTTGTGAAGGAGAGGATCCATATTTTTGTCCAATACTCCCTTAGCGCTCAGGCTGTGCCAGGTTGTGGTTCCCGGCACGGGCGAGAAATAAGCAAGCCGCGGTCTCGCACCCAATTCTTGCACTCGGAGGATGCTCTCGTGGACGCTGTCGGCATTCTGCCCCGGAAGACCTGTCATGAGATAGACATTGAGATCAGAAGCACGATAGCCGGCATGAGTCAGGTGTCCCACCGCTGTCTCCAAATCGCAGGGTGAAACTTTAAAGCAGGCATCGACGAGGATCTTCTCATCAAAAGATTCCTGACTGAGATACAACGACTGAAAATTGGCTCTTCGGAAAAGAGAGGCGATCCGGGCGTCTATTTCTCTGACGTGAAGCCCGTTCGGTGAGTGGAAGGCCACGGGCATTTTTTGCACAATGATTCTCTCCAAGACGGGAACGATATGGTCGGCTTTGTTCAGAAGCAGGGCGTCATCATAAAAGGCGAGGTGCCGTGTTTTGTATTCTTTATACACATGTTCGATAAGAGCCGCGACTGCATGGGGCGGGAATTGATCGAATCCCTGGAAAAGGAGACGGCTTGCGCAGAAGGCGCACTTATAGGGACAGCCTCTGGATGTGAGCAATGGAAGCACGGTCCTATCCCTGAGGAGATCGAATGCAGGCCAGAGCATACCATGCGATAAGGAGCAAAGGACCTCGCAGCAGGCAGTGGTTCCAAATACTTCCTCCAAGAGCAGGGGGAGCGTCTTCTCGGCAGACCCTTCCAGAATGAAATCAGCATCAATCTCCCTCCGGGCATGACCGGCCATCAAGGTGGGGTAGATCCCTCCCAGGGCTACGGGAATTCGGCCGTATTTTCGCCGGATAAGTTCAATCACTAACTGTACCCCGGGATACCAATAGGTCATCGTGCCGGAGATAAGCACGAGGTCCGGCCTGGGGATGTGATGAAGTTCGTGACAAAAAAGGGAGACGGGAATTCCGTAGCGAGAGAATTTTCGGGGCACTGCGCCTAAGACTGCGGGTTTTGCAACTTCTTCTTTCCAAAAAGGGCCTCTGCCGTCCTGTTTGGTTTTCAGTTTCACCGGCAGCAGGGGATGATTCCTATCCAGGCAGTCAATAAAGGACAACCGGAATGACTTGTGCGACTTCAAGAGCGAAGCGACATAAAGCAAGCCTAGGGGTTTCATCCAAAAATCAAAAGCCGTGAAGTCATATATCCACGGATTGACGAGCAGGATGTTTTTTTCG
>JAFGNQ010000401.1 GCA_016926925.1 Candidatus Aminicenantota bacterium | reverse complement strand
TTTCCCCTTCTTTTTCGACATCGGAAGAATCCTGTTTCAATTCCCGCAGCTGATTTTCCAGGGATCGGACTTGTTTTCCGTAAAGAAGGCGCATATAAGGGCAGCAGTCTGAAAATATATCCGGTATTTTTTAACGTTATTCATTTTTCACCTCACATTCCGATAACAAAAAGTTAGTTGCAAGCACCACGAAAAACATACAAACAGCGGTGAAATATTAATGGGTCGGAAGAACGTGGCAAATCAACCAAAACCGGTACATTTGAAAGAGTAAAGGCAATGAAGACTTTCGCAATTATACAATCTTGATTCGGGATGCGACATCCAAGAAAAATTCTTTTGACCATAGCGCCAGTGATTCGGTATTTTTAACAAACGGTTCCACATCTCTGGCGGCTTGTTCGATGTTGATTTGTCCGATTCTTTGAGAAAGCTTATCGTGGAAGTCCCCATAGGTGAACGTTGAAAGTCCTTTCCAATGGCCTGTTTGTCGCATCCTCTGTTCAAGATGGAAGAGGTGCAGTTCCGGATGATTGGCTGCAAACCACACGAAATCGTACCAGCCGCGCCCTTTGATCCTACTTTTCCATCCACGGCAGAGAACGGCATGCATTTTTCCGGCAAAGAGATCGGGCAAAATGAATGTTCTGACACTGAACGGAATTGGGAGAAAGAGGTATTTGTTAGCCGTAGAAAAACCGGAAGGAGGATCGGTATCTATTTCAAGTTTGATCTTCAGCTGTTGGTTCCTGGGAATTTGTTGTATGAGACTTTTATCGACTTCGACTGTCAGCATTTGTTTTCTTGTGTTTGCTTTAAGAAATGTGGACAGTATGGCTGTATCCACGGATTTTCCTCTGCTCTCAATCCGGACTTCAAAACCGAAGGAGCTCATCTCCCTTTCTAGAGCGTTATTATAAGAAGAAAGGTCGAAATCACTGTGCGGATTTAAAAGGGAAAAATCCAGGTCTTCAGAGAAACGGTCCAACCCGTACAGCACCCGCAGCGCAGTTCCCCCGTAGAATGCGGCTCTCTCAAAAAACTTGCTTCGCCAAAGACCGAGAAGTGCGATATCCTGCATGATTTCCCTGAGGGCGCGGATGGAATCATCCAAAGAACGAATTTCATACTTCGAGAGAATTTGATGGATAGCTTCATTCATGGAAAGTTTCCTTGTTAGATTTTTGGAGTCGTCTCACTAACTGACTGAGCTGCAGGAGCTTACGGGATCGGTAAAGTTCGGTGGATTTCTCGATTCTCTCTAATGGCAGTGACTGGATAATGCTGATATCGATTCTCAGATCCGCGGTTAAGAAATGGAGGATCTCCTTTTGGGATGTTATGGAAACACCGCGTTCGGCGACAATTTTGTCGGCTAAAGCCTTTTCAGGCGATGCGATAATATACGCTTGTTCATTATCCTCTTCAACTCGGGTCATGCCGGTTTGATACGGCCTTAAAGGGATTTGACGGTAGATAAAAAGACCGACTGGTGTACGGAATTTACGGGAACGGCCAATCGTGACCGATGTCAACGCTTCAGATCTTTCCGGAATGAATCCGTAATAGTTGAGGGCATATTCAAGCGAGACATATGAAGGACCGTAGATGAGATTTGCTAATAATTCTTTTGAGTAAGGATGCCTTCGGTATTGATCACCGAAAATGTACAAGCCCTTTTTGATCCTGATAATGATTCCTTTCTTTATCAGATCCGTGATTTTGTCTCTGGGGAAGGAGAGTTCTTTTAAGGCATCGGTTAGAGTCAGGTAATCGAATATTTCTGTTTGTATCCGTTCCCGGATGTTGATGGCCATCTGAGGATCCTTGTGTGAAATCTGAATAGAATACAACATATTTAACACAGTATGTCGATAATTTATCGACATACTATGCAGGTATTATGGGTGAAAATTTTGAGTATTTCGTTTTTTGGAGCACATAATTGTACTTTTTTATTATCAGCCGGAGACAAAGTTCAAACCTTGATCCTCTACTTTGCAGAACAGACTTGGGCTGTAGTCAGTAAAAATAAGTTGAAGTTATCGATAAAATTTGACAAATTAGAAAATAAAAACAGTAGAGGGATCTTTTCGCCGGTCATAGGTGGAAGATAGACAAAATCGATCCGGAGGCATAAATGTCGGAGATCAGAATCAAAATCAACGGGACTTGGCATGAATTCGAACCGGGCCGGGATATTCAGCCGTCCGATACTCTCGCTTATCTGCTCAAAGAAAAACTCGGTTTCACCGGTTTGAAAGTAGCCTGTGATGAGGGGGCCTGCGGTGCGTGCACGGTCATCATGGACGGTCAAGCGATCCTGTCATGTATGACTTTGGCCGTTGAAGCGGACGGCCACGACATTTTGACCATCGAAGGGTTAGAAAGGGACGATCCGGTCGTGGAGTCTTTTGCTGAACAGTGCGAACCCGGTTACGGAACAGCCATGCAGTGCGGTTTCTGCACGCCCGGGTTCGTGATGGCCGCCAAAGCCTTTTTGGACGAGAATCCCAAGCCGACTTTAGAGGAAATAAAAGAAGCTTTGGGAGGCAATCTTTGCCGCTGCGGCTGCTACACCGCGATCGCCCGAGCCGTTCAGGTTGCAGCGGATAAAATGAACGCGCAGCAGGAGAAAAAATGAGAGGATTCAAGCAACGCACGGACTTCAGGTATGTTGGAACGTACCGTCCCAGAGTGGACGGCTGGGAGAAAGCCGGCGGAAGCGCGGAATTTTTTGACGACATCGCATTGAAGATACGATTCCCGGGCTTGCTTCACGCCAGGATTCTCAGAAGCCCTCATGCGCATGCCCGGATCAAAGATCTCGATGTGAGCCGGGCTGAGAAGCTGGCCGGTGTGCATGCCGTTCTCACCTACCAAGATCCGAAAATAGCCGCCCTCAAACCCACAAACTTCGCCTGGACTCCTTTCTTCAGCATATCTTACGACAGGATGCTCTGGCCGACATACAAAGACAGAAGAATTCTCAGCGATCATGTCTGCTGGGTCGGGGACGAAGCCGGGGTGGTCGTGGCCGCCGAGACTGCGGAGATCGCTGAGGAGGCTCTCAAGCTCCTGCAGATCGAGTGGGAAGTGCTGCCCTTTGTCCTGGATCCGCTGGAGGCGCTAAAACCCGGTGCTCCCGTCATTCACCCTGAAATCAATCCCGAGGGAAACAAAATTCCGACCAGCCCCTATTCCGATTCGGATGTATTCGTCGATAAGGGGGATGCCGAAAAAGCCCTTTCCGAGGCCGACATCGTGATCGAAGCCCGCTCGCTCTACCACAACGCGGAACATGCCTGCCTCGGCACCCGCGGCTGTCTGATGACCTGTGAGCGGGATGAGCTGACCTGCTGGACCAGCTATTACCAGGCAGATCAAACGCGGATGCACATCACCCAGATGCTGGATTTGCCTCTGGACAAGGTCCGCGTCATCAATCCCTATATCGGCGGCTCGTTCGGCAGAGGAAACA
>JAFGNQ010000400.1 GCA_016926925.1 Candidatus Aminicenantota bacterium | reverse complement strand
GATGGGGACTTTCTCGACGATCCGGTAGGACCAGATCCCGATGGCCACGAGAAGTCCCGTATAACCGAGAAATGAAATCGTCGCCGCGTTCATTGTGGTCCTTTGCGCTCATTCTCCTCGTCGGTCAGCAAGACGTCCGGGATGAGCTTCTCGACCACAATGATGAGGAGGATGACAAAAATCGCCGGCAGAAGGATATTGCCGACGGTCACCCATCGGGGGAGCCCCCACATAAGAAGGTCTATGCCCAGCAGATAAGAGGCCGCCATGACGGCCGCCATGTACACGCCGAAGAAAACCCAGGCCAGGAGGAAAGCCCGCCGGGAAACCTTGACCCTGGGGTCCTCAATCCACTTCATCAAAGGCCTCCGATCTCTCTCTTGAAGATCGCGGGCGATCATGCCGGCGCTTACCCATTTAAATCCACGTCGCCGGGCCAAGTCAACTCCGGATATGGAACAACAGATCCCTACGTATTGGGATGATGGCGATGGCTCCGGTTGCTAAACTGAGTCCGGGTTGTTTTCAGCCGGCTATGCTGGTAACATCATTGCCAGAAGCTTAACCTGCAATAGTAAATGAATGCGGGCTCAAAAAACCTATTTTCATACGTACAGAGTATTGTCGCTTCATGATGAATTTTTATGAAATCAAGATTAAGAACATCCCTCTCCCTCGATGGGAGAGGGTCGGGGAGAGGGTAATTGCAGATGAATCCGAAACCGGAAAAACAAACACTCTACTTGGTCGTGTTGACCCTAGCTCTGGGCGTACTAAGCCTGACGGCTCAGACAGCGCATCCGGAGCCTCAAACCCTGGCGATAGGGGAGAAGGCGCCGGATTTCCGCTTGCCGGGAACGGACGACAGAACCTGGAGCCTCGAAGATTTTAAGCCGCACAAGCTGCTCGTGGTCGTTTTCAGCTGCAATCACTGCCCGACGGCCCAGGCATACGAAGAGCGGCTCATCGGCGTCTGCCTGGATTATAAAGAAAAGGGCGTCGGCATGGTCATGATCTCTCCCAACAGCCCGAAGGCCCTCAACCTGGCTGAACTCGGATATACCGACTTGGGGGACACGCTCGAGGACATGAAGATCCGGGCCAAAGACAAGAAGTTTCCATTTCCCTATCTTTATGACGGGGACGACCAGAAGGCATCCATCGCCTATGGCCCAGTGGCCACGCCCCATGTCTTTATCTTTGACCAAAACCGCCGTCTCCAATACGCGGGGCGGGTGGACGACAAAGAGAAGCCGGGCAGCGGAAAAGCGGAAGACCTGAGGAACGCCCTGGACGCCCTGCTCGCCGGTCGGAATCCATCGCCGGCCACGACCAAGGTCTTCGGCTGCTCCATCAAGTGGGCCTGGAAGGACGAATACACGAAAAAGCTCTACAAGGAGTGGGCCGGGCTTCCCATCGCCTTGGAACCCATCGACCTGGCGGCCGTCAAAGAGCTATTGGCGAATACTTCAAAAAAGCTCCGGCTGATCAACATCTGGGCCACCTGGTGCGCGCCGTGCACGGCCGAGTTCCCTGAACTGGTCACAACCGACAGCATGTACCGCGGCCGCGATTTCGAGTTCATCTCCATCAGCGCCGACAAGGCCGACAGGCGCGGCCGGGCGCTCGAGTTCCTCAAAAAAAACCAAGCTTCTAATAAAAACTACATCTACACGGGGGAAAGCATCTATCCGCTCATCGAGACGATCGACCCGGTCTGGCAGGGAGCCTTGCCATATACGTTGCTCGTCGAACCCGGGGGGAAGATCGTCTATCGCTGTCAGGAGCTGGTCGATCCGCTTGCCCTGAGGAAGGCCATCGTCGAACACCCGCTCCTCGGACGGTATTATTGATATAATAAGACCTCTCTCTTATTGAAATAGCCGCGTTTTTTGGGGAATGAATATCAGAATAAGACGAGTTTAAGCACGCTTTGTGAAATACTTGTTATGCTTTGGCCGCCCTTGGCTTTCGCAGCCGGCTGACGAGACGGTTGCACAAGAGCTGGATTTCGTCCAGATGATGGGCGCAGATTTCGAAGAGTTCTTCTGCGCTGATTTCATGATAGAAATGAACCATCCGGTTTCTATAACCCGCCATTTGCCTGAGGAGCTCAGCATCTTTCCGAGTGAGGATTCTTTTTTCAAGAAGCCCATTGGCAATTTCTTTGTACTCAGCGGCGGGATAGGCAAATTTTCGAGCGAGGACGTGACGCCCGATATCGAACAGCGCTTCCAAAGCCCGTCTCAGATAAGACTCGGCGGCGGCGACATTATGTGGATTTTCTAAGAATTCTTTCCTATCTTTGATAGGCAGGTCTCTAATAGCCTCTCTCATCTGCTTGATCCAACGGACGCGCTGAACGATGACACGGTCATTGACTTTTCCGGAGGTCATTTCCTCATCTCCAATATGAGATCTCTTTTCATCCTTTCGAAGGGCACGATCTCGGCTGCTCTCCTCATGATATAAAGCTGATACTCCGCTTCGTAGCGGTCATCATCAGCAAAAAGAACTTCTCCCTGAACGATCTCCAGGGCCAACATGACAGGAGCTTCCGATAGCACCACGACGTCCACTCTCGGCACGCCGAAAAGATCTTCAAAAAAGACCGCAATTTTGACCTTCTCCTCGACGCTGAGGGGACGTCTGGACTTCAAGCCGATATCGAGATCGGATGAAGACGATCGGAGAGCCGCTTTTTTCCCGTGGATTCGTTTATAAACCTCTTGCGCCCGGCTGCCGAAAGCATAGATAAGCTGGAGATTGTATCGGCCGGCCAGCTTCGCAATCTCTTCCTGAAGTTTGTTCACGTTCGCTTTCTCCCCAGGAGACGATTTTATCACGAGCGCAGGACGTGTCAATTCTTACTTTCTTTGCGGAAAACCTGCCGCCCTTCCAGGCAATCTTTGCGGATGACGAAGGACGCACATATTCCCTGATGTTCGAAGCAAGCGATGAGAAAGAAGAATAGATGATGGATGTGTTTAATCAAGACAGCATTCTATCCGAAGAAAAGAGATATGCGTACTATAAGAGTTATTCCTTGATATTCTTTTACCATCACCATCCCGCCTTTCAGCGATAGGGAGACCAGAGGAGAGCGCGATTCTTGAAGGAGGCGGTTTTTTCTCTGTCGACTCCGAGCACGAGGCACCAGTAGTTCACCGCCTTTTTGCTGAGATTCCGATTCCTTATTAAAACACTGAGAAATTTTTCTCTTCCATATTTCTTCCGGACCGCATCGATGTAATCGAATCCGCCAAAATTGATGGCTCGTTCAATTTCCACATCCGGAGTGATATTCTGCTCCGCTCGATCCCAAAACAGCTCCTTTCTCACAGGCAGAACCTCACAAAAAACTCTTTGATCCCCGTCCATTCTTTCTCGGAAATGGAACGCACCCCGCCCGATTCGTCAGCCAGCATTATGGCTGCGAGCTCCCGTTCGGCATCGTCGAAATAGACCATGGACGTCTTCAGATGGTAGTCATATTTTTGATCAACGTCATATTTGCTTTGGACCAGGAGGGATAGGTCGGTGAACGAATGCCCCGTTTTCCTCAACAGATAGAAGAGGTCCACAAAATCTTTCGCCGAGCCTCTCTGGACAAGGGCAAGGGCTTTCATTGCCTCGATATCTTCAAGAGAGGCCAATGAACAAAAAATGCCGGGCCGGATTTCATGAGCGACCAAAGGAGACAGAAGCTTAAACGGCAAGTAGAACAAAGAGAGCTTCAGCTTATCTGGAGAGAGAAAAAGAATCAACGTCTCTTTCTCCATGAGCTCGACATCGACTTCTTCGAACTCTTTTCTGAACCGAAAAACGAGCGTTTCCGGGAGGAATGCCCGGGGAGAGAAAAAATCCAGGTCCACAGAAAGCCGATGATGAAGATGGAAGTAGAGGGCCGTGCCCCCCGCCAAATAGCAGTCGTTCGGGAGGATCGCCGATTCCAGCAACTTGGCCAGCAGATTCTCCAAGATATTTGCCTTCTGCTCTGGGATCACATCAATATTTTATCATGAATGCGCCCGGAATTATATATTCTAAGAAGGATACCTGCGGGGCGATCCTCGATACAAAGCTCTGCTCAAAAAAATCGGATTGGATTGAAGAAGGGGAGAGGCCGCAAAGAAGGCTTTTCAGCCTGTGCGCTTGATGATGTAGCCGTAGATCCGGGACTGCTCCAGGTACAGTGCGTGCGGCCGGGTGACCACGACAAATTCCGAGAGATCT
>JAFGNQ010000399.1 GCA_016926925.1 Candidatus Aminicenantota bacterium | reverse complement strand
CTCCATGACACAGATTCCCGCCAACGGTTCCCCAATTCCGCGTTTGGATCGAGGCCAAATTCTCTTCCATAGAAACGAGCACGGGATAATGTGCGGCAGCTAATTCGGATTTTTCCAGGGACCGGTGTGCTGTGGTCGCACCGATTCTCAGCCCTTCGCCCGGATCGAAGGTGATATAATCTAACTCTTCAACACCTTTGATATCGATGAGATTCTCTGGTGCCACCAATCCCTGCCGCATCAAAATCAAAATCGACTGCCCTCCGCAGATGATCTTGTAGTCATCTTTGTAACGGTCCAGCAGGTCCAGGGTCTCTGCCACGGTTTTTGCCTTATGATAAGCGAAATTCCTGATCATTTGTCCTTCCTTTCCAGGATATCGCTGAAGACGAGCCAACTCGAACGCGTATCGATTTTAGGCGGCTTCTGGAGCTCTTTCTCCGGATCTGAGTCCCAATCATCAACCGCGCCGGATCCCTTTCCATGCCCCAAATATCCCCTGTATTTGGTGGAAAAACAGAGATAGTAATGCCGCCCGCGGTATTGAGGACACTCCCGGCACAGCTCACCGGAAAAGGGACAAAGCATCTTTTTCTTAGCCATATAACGTCCTCCCTGGAAGGCTTGAAAGCATGAAACTTCCGCGCGTCAACTCTATATTAAAAACCATTATTGGTTACCACATTAATCAGAATTCCGGATTTTGTCAAGGGAAACATTCGGTTCCCTCTCCCATATCCCTTTGAGTCGGAGAAGCATATAATAAGCATCTATTTATTTTATTATCTGTAATATATATAATTCTTATTTTGTCGATAATTCCAAATATCTATCGGATTTCCGATTCAGTCCCCTTAATATAAACAACCGGCTTTATTTTTCTCTTATCTATGACGGCAACCATAAAAAAAGTCACGAGGCTTACGCCCCAACAGAAAAATATGGGGTGCGGCAGGCCGATGCTGCCGAAAAAAGACGCGATTTGAGGTAAGATAAACCAGCAGGCCAATGAACCCATGGCGATGAGCAGTGTCCAAGTCGCGTGGGACCGGCGGCAAACCTTAGGCCAGAAGAGGGTCATGAGCATCACCAGCGTGTAGGCGGTCGTGAGAGTCAACCCAAGAAGAAGCGTCTTCAATATACCGGAAACGGATACTGCCAGCAGAAATGTAAAAACGCTCAGCACAAGCACCGAAATCCGCGAGATGGTTCTCTCCTCTTTTTCCGTAAGATCGGGTTTCATGAACCGTTTGACGAAGTCGCCCACGACCAAAGTGGCGCTTCCAACGAGAAGAGCTGAAGCCGTTGACACATCAGCCGCCCAGAGCCCTGCCAATATCAACCCCGCAACAATGGGGCTCAGGCTCAAGACAGTCCGAGGTAGGGCCTCGGTCGGAATGATACCCGGATGAAGGACAGTCGCAGCCAGGCCGATAATGGCGCTGATAAAACCCACAGGCAGAATGATCAATCCTCCCAGGAGAAAACCTCTCCTGGCCGATGAGGAATCCTTGGCCGCGAAACTGATCTGAACCACGGATTGAACGGAAAAGGTCATGGTGCACATGACCAGAAACCAGGCCGCTACCAGACTCCAGCCGATCGCACCCAGGTCAAAGCCGGGGTGTCCGGCGGGGAGCTTGGCAACGAGCGCATTCAAGCCTCCCACCTTATTCACGGCCAGCACAGCGCCCAAAAGCACTCCCACATAAATCAGGATCACGTTGATGATGTTTGTCAGACCCGCAGCCCAAAATCCGCCGATCAAGGTAATGCCCACAAAAACCACGGCTGTGACCAGCATTCCTGCTTGAAAACTGAATATATCAGGCAAAAGAGATGAGAGGATCGCCCCCCCGGCAATATACTGGAGCGAAGTGATGACGACCTGCAGGAGAAGCTGGCCGATAACTCCGATTACCCGTCCGGAAAGGTTGTAGTGATTTTCCAGGAATTCGGGAATGGTGGTGATTTCCAGCTTCCGGTAACGCCTTGCTGCGATCAGCCCGACAAGAACAGCGCCCGCAGCCCAGGCTGCATTGTACCACCCGGCTGCGATGCCCGAATTGTAGGCTCTCTCAGCCACTCCGATTGTGGAAGCGCCCCCGATGGCCAAACCCGTCAAAAGGGGTGCCACTACCCAGAAAGGCAATCCCCTGCCGGCAAGAAGATAGGCAATCATGCCTCCCCGGCTGAGCCGGCGTGTGAGCCAGGTGATGACAAAGAGAATCACAATGTATGCAAGGACGATGATAAGAGGAATCCAATTCATCTCTCTAAATGTACACCCAGCCGATCAGAGTTTTCTGGTCTTCATCCGGGCGTCGACGACAGCGGCACCTTTTCCCTTCGCAAAGGAGAAGACAGGATTCAAATCCACCTCGTCCAGCACTGGAAAATCCGTGACAAGATGTGAAAAGCGGATAAGAATATCGGCAAGAGCTTCGATGTCCACAGGTTTTTCGCCTCTGGTCCCCTCCAGAATAGGAAATCCTTTGATGGCGGAAATCATGGCGGCAGCTTCCTCATCGGAGAGCGGAGCCAAGCGGAACTGAACGTCCTTGAGCACCTCGACAAAGACTCCACCCAGTCCGAACATGACCGTAGGAGCCAAACCTTCATTCCCCTTCGAGCCCATGATCACTTCTTTGCCGGCCTGCAGGTGTTTCTGGAGGACGAATCCCGGCTTTTCCTTAGCGAACTTCTTGCTCATTTTTTTGTAAGCGGCCATGAGTCCGCTCTCGTCTTTGATGCCCAGAGCAACACCTCCCACATCCGACTTGTGGACAACGCTTTCGGCATCGATCTTTAAGACAAGTGGATAACCCATTTCCTGAGCGGCTTTTTTCAACTCGGTTTCCTTCCAGGCCTGTTGCGTTTCCACAATGGGAATTCCATAACAGCGCAAGAGCTCGAAGACTTCGCCTTGCGGTAGAAACCTTTCTTTTGATTGATACTTCTTCAAAATCGCGTCCGCTTTCTTCTTTTCTTTCCTGAATTTTCGGTAAGTGGGCGCCGGTCTTTGAATCACCTGCCCGTACCGGCTCATAACGGAAAGCACGCGTGCTGCGGTCTCGGCAAAATCATAGACCGGGATACCACTGGCCCTGATGAGCCGTATGACCTCCTGCCATTTTTCAATCGTCATCACCTGGCAGACGATCGGCTTCACAGCCGTCCTGCCGAGCTCTCCGAGCTTTCTGGCTATACCCTCGCAATCAACAAAGGGGGCGGTAACGAATACAAGAAGAACGGAATCGATGTTCGGATCTTTGAGAAGAGCTTCGACCGTACCCCCGTACTGTTCGGGGCCGGCAGTGGCGACCACATCCACGGGATTGGAGACGATCGCTTCCTGGAACACCAATTTTTTCAGCGTCTGCTTCGTCCCGGTACTCAGCTTGGCCAGCTTGAGCCCGGCCGCAATGCACTCATCGACGGCTATGATGGCCGGACCTCCGGTGTTGGTGACGATCACGACTCTGTTGCTCTTAGGGACGGGTTGATTGGAGAATGCAACGGCCGCATCGATCATATCCTGCTGGGAGGAAAAGCGGAGAACGCCGGACTTGGCGAATATGGCATCGGCAAGTGTATCTTGCTCCATAAGGGTTCCCGTGTGCGACGCCACGGCAACCGCCCCTTCAGAGGTTTTCCCGGTCTTGAGAGCCAGAATAGGCTTTTTTGGTGTCACCCGGCTGGCCACCTCCAGGAATCCGGCCGGGTCCTTCATGGTTTCGATGTGGACCATGATGACCTTGGTTTCTTCATCCTGACCGTAATAGTCGATGATCTCGTTCATGCTGACATCGGCTTCATTCCCGAAGCTCGAGTACATCCGGATGCCCTTTCCGATACGATAGAGATGCAGTTTGAGTGTTTCGCCCACACCGCCGCTCTGGGCGACAATGGAAATATTTCCCGGAAACATCGGCACAAAGGTGAAATTGGCATACACGGAAACTTCGGGATCGGAATTCTGGATACCCTGCGAATTGGGCCCGTAAACCCTCATTCCGTATTTATGCGCCACTTCCACAATCTGCCGTTCCAGACGGAGACCTTCCTCACCGACCTCCTTGAATCCAGCCGTATGTACGATTGCAAATTTTACGCCCTTCTTTCCGCATTCTTCGAGTACATAGGGAACGATGGTGTTCTTTATTGAAATGTTCACCAAGTCGACTTCATCCGGAATATCGGAAATAGAGGGATATGCCCTGAAACTCTTGATGTACTTGGATTTTGGATTGATAGGATAAATCGGCCCCTTGAACCCATGATCCAACAGGTTTTGGATGACGATGTGTCCTATACTGAAAGGATTGTTCGACGCACCTATGATAGCCACGGACCTGGGTTTGAACAAAGCATCAAGCATGTTGACCTCCTTCTTTTTCGCAAGCGAATAAAGCCGCCCCGATGGCACCCGTCAGCTGCGGAAGGGGCGGGACATGAATCGTCTTCCCAAGTTTTTCTTCAAACATGGTGACCAGGAACGGATTGTGGGCCACCACTCCCCCGCTCATCACGATATCCCCATCCAGGGAGTCCATCTCGACAGCTCTTTGGATGACGGAGCCGAAGATGCCTTTAATAAGATCGTTAATCTCGACTCCTTCCCTGATTTTAGCCAAAAGCTCTGTGGCCGTAAAGACGGTACAGTAGCTTCCGATCGAAACCTCTTTGCGTGCTGTTTCCGCCAAGCCGTTCAGTTTATCGATCGGTATTTTGAGACGGTATGCGATATCTTCGAGAAAGGCACCGGTTCCGGCAGCACACTTCCGGTTCATCTTGAAGCCTACCCTCTTTCCCGTATCATCGATCTTTACGACTTTACTGTCCTGGCCTCCGATATCGATCAGAGTGTGGGCATGGGGATAATAATGATAGCTTCCTCTGGCATGGCAGCTGATTTCCGTCTTCGCATCATGGGCAAAAGGGACGTTCCGTCTTCCGTATCCCGTGCTCACCACCTGAATAT
>JAFGNQ010000398.1 GCA_016926925.1 Candidatus Aminicenantota bacterium | reverse complement strand
TTGCATTTCTCAAGCGCCTGAATGAAGCCGTCTACGAAAATTATCCCGATACCCAAACTGTTGCCGAGGAATCAACGGCTTGGCCAATGGTGACGCGCCCTGTCTATTTGGGTGGTTTGGGATTCGGCATGAAGTGGAATATGGGCTGGATGCATGATATGCTTGACTATATCGCTAAGGATCCCGTCTTTCGCAAGCACCACCATGATCGGCTGACCTTCAGTATATGGTATGCTTTTGCGGAAAACTTTATGCTGCCTCTTTCTCATGATGAGGTCGTTCACGGTAAGGGCACTCTGCTCAGCAGGATGCCCGGCACTGATTGGGAAAAATTTGCCAATCTGCGTCTCCTGCTCGGTCTGATGTTCACCCATCCCGGAAAGAAGCTCCTGTTTATGGGAGGAGAATTCGGACAGTGGGCGGAATGGGATCATGATCAGAGTTTGGACTGGCAGCTTCTGGAGTACCCGCTCCACCAGGGACTCCGGCAATGGGTAAAAGATCTGAACGCGCTCTATGTTGCAGAGCCTTCACTGCATGAGCTGGATTTTAAGCAGGAAGGCTTTGAATGGATCGATTTCAGCGATTGGGAGAAAAGCATCATAAGTTTTGTCAGAAAAGGCCGTCAATCCTCCGATTCCATCCTCATCATCTGCAATTTCACGCCGGTCCTGCGCACAGGGTACAAAATCGGGGTTCCTTCTCCGGGGTATTGGAGAGAAGTGCTGAACAGCGATGGGAAAGAATACGGTGGTGGAGGTCACGGTAATCTGGGAAGAGTCAAAACTTCTCCTGATTCGGCACATGAGAAAAGTCATTCCGTCTCTCTGACACTCCCCCCACTTAGTCTCATCATCATGAGGAAAGAACAATGAGCCGCTACGTCTGCATTCACGGCCATTTCTATCAGCCTCCGCGCGAGAACCCGAGTCTGGGGGTGGTTGAATTACAGGAGTCGGCACACCCCTTTCATGATTGGAATGAAAGGATAACAGCCGAATGCTACGCTCCGAATTCGGCAGCGAGGATACTGGACAAGAACGAGCACATTATCGATATCGTCAACAATTATTCCGTGATGAGCTTCAATTTCGGGCCTACATTGCTTTCCTGGCTGGAAATTCATAAGCCGGATGTGTACCGTGCCGTGCTTCAAGCGGATAAAACAAGTCAGAAGTTGTTTTCGGGTCACGGGGCGGCTCTGGCGCAATCCTACAACCATATGATCATGCCCCTCGCCAATTCGAGAGACAAACGAACCCAGACAATTTGGGGGATTGCCGATTTCAAGCACCGTTTCGGTCGGGACCCGGAAGGAATGTGGCTGCCGGAAACAGCTGTCGATCTTGAGACACTGGGCATCATGGCTGAGTTGGGAATCGAGTTCACGATCCTGTCTCCCTATCAGGCACGGCGCATGCGTCGAATCGGCGATGAGAACTGGACGGATGTCAAAGACGGTCGGATCGATCCGCGGCGGCCCTACGTCTGTATGCTTCCATCAGGCAGACGGATTCACCTTTTTTTTTATAATTGGCCCTTATCGCATGATATCGCATTCGGAGATATTTTAGAGAGCGGAAGTGCGTTCGCTGGAAGGCTGATCGATGCCTTTTCCGATACGGGAGATTCATCCCAGCTTGTCCATGTAGCATCCGATGGTGAAACCTACGGACATCACCACCGATTTGCGGAGATGGCTCTGGCCTTCTGCATGCGGGAAATCGAGACGAAATCTGCAGCAGCAAAGACAATATACGGAGAATTTCTCCGTAAGCATCCGGCTGAATACGAAGTTGACATCATCGAAAACACATCTTGGAGTTGTATTCACGGCGTCGAGAGATGGAGAGCCAATTGCGGCTGCAGCACAGGAAAACATACTCCGGGAAGCCAAGAGTGGAGGGCTCCGCTTCGAGAGGCCATGGATTGGCTGAAGGAAAAGGTATCCGCTGTTTACGAGAAAGTCATGGGCGCTATTTTGGATGATCCATGGAAGGCTCGGGATGATTA
This sequence comes from Candidatus Aminicenantota bacterium, assembly GCA_016926925.1. The sequence goes on along the minus strand of JAFGNQ010000398.1, from coordinate 2,769 downwards.
CATTACCGTTGTCTTGAATCGTTCTGAGCCGAATGTGAATGCCTTTTTTTCAAGGCACGCTTCGCGAAAACTTTCCAGTGAAGAAAAAATAAAAGCTCTCAAGTTGCTGGAAATTCAGAAAAATGCCATGCTTATGTATACCAGTTGTGGATGGTTTTTTGATGAGATTTCCAGGATCGAGACAATCCAAGTGATGCGGTACGCAGGCCGGGCAATCCAGCTTCTGAGAATGATCGGAGAAGCGGACTTGGAGTCCGGTTACATTGCTTTGCTTGAAAAAGCGTCCAGCAGCGAACCGGGGCTTAAGAATGGGGCTTACATTTATGAAAAATTCGTCAAGACGGCCCTTTACAGCATTCTTCAGGTCGGAGTGAATTCCGCTCTTTCAACCATGATTAGAAAGCACGTTCGGAGGGAACACTTGGGGCATCATATCATTTATGCCGAATCTCAAGGTTTCGTTGAGAGGGAAAAGTTGCGTCTATCTACGGGGAGGCTGCGTATTAAAGATCAGGTGACACTGGACGAAGAGGCGGTTTGCTATGCTGTTTTGGATACAGGTGGCTTCGATTATTCCGCCAGGGTGAGGCAGTGTCCGGATGAAAAAGAGTGTCTGCCCATAAGAAAGCTTGTCGAAGATGCTGTTGGACAGGGCTCCTTTTCTGAGGCCCTTGAGCTCATGGGGAAACATTTTGAAGGACCGGTGTATTCCCTGGCACATCTCTTTAAGGATGGAAAACGCCGCTTGTTAGACCATGTTCTGCACTCAGCTTTGAAAGAAGCCGAGGCTTCTTTCCGTAATGTATTCGAAGCGCATTCTCGCTTACTCCGAACGATGGAGGACAAACGAATTCCTATGCCTGAAGCATTCGGCATGGTTGCTTGTTTCGTGCTTAATTCAGACTTGCACCGCTGGGGGGATGAAGATGAGGCTGAAGGACAGAGTCTGCGGAAGCTGATGCGGGATTTTAAACGATGGTCCTGTGAGCCGGATAGAACGGATCTGAGCCGTGTTTCCGGGAAAAAATTGGATTCCCTTATAGCAAAGCTGTCCCGATATCCTCAGGATATTAAGCTGGCTGGAAATATCGCAAATATACTCAAGGTCCTGAAGGGATTCCCTCTAGGCCGGGATTTGTGGCGAAGTCAAAATATATTTTATTCAATATGGAAGAGTTTGGGCCATGATATGGAAAGCCGGGCTGCCAAGGGGGATGTGACGGCAAAAAAATGGCTTTCGGCGATGCGCTATATTGGGACTCGACTGGGGTTATGGTGTGCCTAGATCGATTTAGATTTCTGTGGCTAAGTCTGTATCGTAGATCGATTGTGCAGACATGAAAGAGCGTGCAAGCGGAATCTTACTCCACATCAGTTCCTTACCGGGTCCTTTCGGCATTGGGGATTTCGGCCCCGAAGCCTACCGGTTTATAGATTTTCTGTATCAGACGAAGCAGATATATTGGCAAATACTCCCCTTAAATCCTGTTGATCCCGCATTTGGAAATTCTCCGTATACAAGCACATCGGCCTTCGCAGGTAACCCGATCTTCATCAGTCCGGAGCTTTTAGTCCGCGATGGGTATATGGATAAATCTGAGCTTAGATCCCTTCCTGAGTTTACAAAAGCGAATGTTGATTACAAGGGCGTTATAAAGTGCAAAAAAAAGATTCTCAGGGCAGTCTTCGAGCAATCGCAAGAAGTGATTCGATCGCTTTCCTTTCAGAAATTTTGTTCGACAAACCGCCTTTGGCTGGATGATTTCGCCCTTTTTGTCGCAATCAAGGCTCATTATCACAGGAAAGCCTGGTCGGGTTGGCCTCCTGAAATCAGGGATAGAAAACCCAGAGATCTCCTGATCATTGAGAAACACCTCCAAAAAAAAATTGCCATGGCGAAGTTTTATCAATTCTTGTTTTGGGAACAGTGGTTTCGTTTGAAAGAGTACGCCCACGACAAAGGAATCCTGATCCTGGGAGATATGCCGATATATGTCGTTCACGACAGCGTGGATGTCTGGATGCACCCGGATTTTTTTAAGCTCGATGTTGACAAAATGCCGTATGCCGTCGCCGGAGTCCCCCCGGATTATTTCAGCAGGACCGGGCAGCTCTGGGGAAATCCGCTCTACAGGTGGGATGTCCTCCGGGAGCAGAGATATGATTGGTGGATAGACAGACTCGAACACAACTTCCGGTTATATGACTTTTTAAGGATCGATCATTTCCGCGGATTTGTCGGTTATTGGGAAATTCCTGCCTCTGAGCGCTATGCTGTCAGAGGCAAATGGATGGAAGCTCCCGGAATGGATTTTTTCACACAAATCAAGGGAAAATTTCCAGCCCTTCCCATCATCGCTGAAGATCTGGGTGTCATCACACCTGATGTCAGACAGGTGATGGAAAAGTTTGGGTTTCCGGGGATGAAAGTACTGCTTTTCGCTTTTGGGGATGACGACCCCATGCACCCCTATCTTCCTCACACGTACGAGAAAAATTGTGTTGTCTATACCGGGACCCACGACAACAATACTGTCAAGGGTTGGTTCGAAAACGAGGCTGATGGGAAGGTGAAGAGCAGAGTCTTCCGTTATTTGGGCCGCATCACAGCGGAGCCCGATATCCATAGAGAATTCATTCGGATGGCAATGATGTCGCCGGCCGACACCGCTATTCTTCCCGTACAGGATATCCTCGGGCTTGGGGAAGCGGCTCGGATGAACCGACCGGCGAAGAGGCGGGGGAACTGGGAATGGCGGCTTGCTTCTC
>JAFGNQ010000397.1 GCA_016926925.1 Candidatus Aminicenantota bacterium | reverse complement strand
GACGCAAGGGACTTAAAATCCCTCGTTGGGTTTCCAACGTGCCGGTTCGAGTCCGGCCCTCGGCACTCTTTCTTTGTGCTAATCCCTTTGTAGTGAATGCCCGAGCACATTCATGAGCTTAGGATCCGAAGAAATCTTAGGCTTCCCCGACCCGACTCCAACCAAAGTCGGATTTTATCTCAAAAAATTCCTCTCCGCGATTGAGCCTTTCTTTTTCTATTCTCTTTGAGTTTTCTAGATTTTTTTTCTTTTACCCGAAACTCGAACCTCTCTCTTTCATCCCAATCGCTATTAAATTTATTGTGGTATTTCATCTGAAAACCTCTTCCGTCCCGATATTTCCTTCCTGGAATACATCCACGGTTTTAGCCATATTTCAATTGTGTTGCGTTTATTACCAGCGAAAAATGTGCCAAAATCAGCTTCTCACTATTTCTCTGGAAAAGTATGATGCTGAGAAAGAGGATGGCTTATAATAAGAACTCAAAGTTCCGAAAAATAACAGATCAGAACTGAAAATTCTTTTTCGCTTTCATAGGGAGCATTATAGGTCTCTCCGCGCGGCAATTGTTAAGACGCTGGCCCTCTTTGTTTTTGGGTAAATAGCCGTCATCAACCATGATTTTGCTTGGAGGTGGCGGGGCAGCTCACTAAAGGCAGGACTTCAAAACCTCCTTTTTTCCCCAGGGCTTCTATTTCTTTGGCTGTGACCATAAAAAAATGGTAAAGTACATTACCAGATAATTACTATGGAAATAGAGCTTGCACGTGGCGGGGGGGGTGGGAGCCGGTCCGGGTTTACACCCTGGTAGTGCGGGCCGTTTGAAAAGATGAATGATGAATGGTGACCATCTTCCCACAGAAGAGTAAGAATATGCCGCAAAAACAACTCACATCAGTACTGGTTAAGCCTGCAGGGCCCGACTGCAACATGGTGTGTACATACTGTTTTTATCTTAAAAAATCTGACTTGTTTTCCGAAGTTCAAAAACACCGTATGAGTGAAGACATTCTGCAGGAAATGGTCAAACAGGTCATGGAGCAGGCCGGAAGGGAAATATCCTTCGCCTGGCAGGGTGGCGAACCGACGCTGATGGGACTGCCGTTTTTTAAGAAAGCTGTGGAGCTTCAAGAGCGCTTTGGGCGCGGTCATGTTGTCGGGAACGGGCTTCAGACCAATGGAGTATTGATTGATGAAAAATGGGCCCGATTTTTAAGAGAATATGATTTTCTGGTAGGGCTTTCTCTTGACGGGCCTGAACATGTTCATGATAAGTATAGGAATCTAAAAAGCGGCAGAGGGTCCTGGTCGAAAGTTGTTGATAGAGCAAAATTGCTGCTTGATTCGGGAGTGGCGGTCAATGCTTTAACCGTCGTTAATGATTATTCCGTTCAATTTCCGGACGAAATATATGCATTTCATAAATCCCTCGGGCTTAATTACATGCAGTTCATACCCTGTGTGGAGACCGATCTCCGGGATTCGTCAAAAGCAGCTTTTTTTTCAGTGTCTTCGGAAAAATTCGGTGAATTTCTCTGTAAAATATTTGATCTGTGGTATGCCGATATTCATGGTACTGTAGCAAATAGTTCTGTCCGGTATTTTGATTCCATCTTCCATCAGTATGTCGATCTTCCTGTTCCGGATTGCACACTGCTGCATGAGTGTGGTGTTTATGTTGTTGTCGAGCATAACGGTGATGTTTATTCCTGTGATTTCTTTGTTGAGCCGGAATGGAAACTTGGCAATATCATGGAAGGCACTCTAACGGAAATGCTGAATTCGGAGAGACAGAATGAGTTTGGTAGGTTAAAATCTGCGTTTCCGAAAGAATGTGAGAGGTGTAAGTGGCTTCGATACTGCTGGGGAGGCTGTACAAAAGACCGCATCAGAGACCTGCGCGATGGAGGGATCAGCCATTTTTGTAAAGCCACCAAGGTATTCTTTGAATATGCCGATGCACGGCTGCGAAAACTCGCCGCCGAGTGGAAAAATCGGCAGGCACTCGGACAATTCCAACAGCAGGTTAACTCGATTTATCCTCAGGATACGAGGCAAAAGGTGGGGCGGAATGATCCCTGTCCGTGCGGAAGCGGCAAAAAGTTCAAGCACTGCTGCGCAAAGAAAAAGTGAAAACTGCCCTTAATAACCGATTTTGTTGCCTGTTAATAAAGATCCCTTATTCAAAAGACTGTATATTCACCATTCCGGATGACCGTAACCGTCTTGTCACCTTGGAATTTTGCCTTGGCCTCTTTCACCGAAATAGGGGAGTCTTTGGCATAGACGATATCGAAATGCACCACATTTGCCGGTGATGCGAATTTGTCTACACCCGTTATTCCGCCTATGTGGTCGCTTCTTCCGTAGGCCCAGTGGAAACCGGCTTTTTCGTCTTCGAGCACATTGCCCGTTACGACGGCTTCGGGATTGGTGCCGAAGGCGCATTCGGCGATGTTTCTGCGGGCTGCATCGAGAGCGAAAAATTTTCTGAACTCATCGGCATATTTGCCGTCACCCATGACTTCAATAATAGTATTCGCTTCCACTTTAAAGACCACGAGTTCCCCGTTTTTCATTACGGGCAGCTCACCCGAAGTCAAACTGGGTTCTTCTTTCTCCCCTTCATAGGGAGCATAAAAAGTCTCCCCGCTCGGAAGATTGATAAGACGGTGCCCTTCCTTGTTTCTGGGTAAATAGCCGTCATCGAGCAAGCACTCTCTGTAGCGCACATCGAAATAGCATCCGTGCCCGGTCGAAAAATCGACGTCGATGCCCTCGGCGCCTTCCAGAATTTTTTTAAGCGCCTCGCAGCGCCTGGCCACTTCTTTATAGTCGGCGGCCAGGGCCGTTTTTTCCATTTTCTTGGTAATCATCGGCATGGAAGCACACCTGAAATCCGGGTGGGATTTGGACCAATTCATCAGGGGGGCGGATGCGGAAAACTCTGTAAGAGCCATGACGATTGTCGCGCTTGACAGGGCGTCGTTCAGAGGGATCGGTTTGCCTTCGCCTAAAGGTAGCTCCGCATTGTGTTTAAAGGTGGCGGGATAGCTCGCTAACGGCAAAACTTCAACCCCCCTTTTTTTCCCCAACGCGTCTATTTCCTTGTGCCATTCGAAGGCCATTTGATGGCGAAGTCGCCATTCCGGAGTCATTTTTTGCTTATCTTCCGGCGTATCGATAATTATGAGAACGGTTTCATTTTTTTCAGGGTTGAAAACATCGGAGAATAATTTTTGTACATTGAAAGCCATAATTCACCTCCCTTAACTTATGAATTTTATACGCTATAAGAAGTGAAAATACAAGAATCCTTGCTGAATATCCTTCGTATATGTTGTCTTGTTTATCCTGTTTTTATGGCCTTATAGTCGTACCATTTTTTTATGGCGTCCACGGATGCGTTGATCACGGGATAAGCAATCGGAGAAGCTGACAATAGGGGATGTGTTCCGATTTGAAGATTGTCAATATCCATATCCGTCATCTTGTTGAGAATAATCACTGAAAACATATTGACGAGTTCACCGACAGAATCGCCTCCGGACATCTGGGCCCCCAGGAGTGTATGTGAATAGCGTGAGAACACCAGCTTGATATGCAATTGGGATGCACCCGGCAATTTCCCAGGATGACGGTCGATCGTTGTGGATTGTCCGACCATATAATCCATCTTCATCTCTTTGGCTTTTTGTTCGGTCAGTCCGCTGGCGCCGAATGCAGTAGGACCGATTTTGGTAGAAAACGACCCCAGGACACCGAGAAATTTTCGCATCACCTTGATTCCGAACAGATTGGAGCCGACCAGCCGTCCTTCGGCCATGGCGGTCGAAGCCAGCATGATATTGGAAAATTCTCCCGTAAAGAAATCATATTTGGCCGCACAGTCTCCAATAGCAAAGATATCCTTTTCGAATGTACGCAGATAATCATTGACCCATATGCCGTGACGAGGGTGGACAGCCAGGCCGATTTTGCTGGCCAGCGAGAGATTCGGTTTGGCACCGACTGAAACAATGATCATATCTGCAGCGAGTTTTTGTCCATCATCCAGAAGTACGCCTGAGGTGGTGTCATCTCCGAGGATGGTGTTTGCTCTTCTCCCCAGTAAAATATTCGCTTTCGCCTCTTCGAGAATTTGTTGGGCTTTGGAACCGAATTCAGGATCCATGGTTGTGGGGAGAAGACCTTTCATCATCTCTATAAGGGTTACTTTTTTCCCGGCTTTCAAAAGCTCGTCAGCCATTTCGACGCCGATGTATCCGCCTCCGATGACGACAATATTTTCTGAACTTTGTGCAAATTCTTTCATTGCGACCAAATAGTCCCGGTCTTTATTCACAACAAAAACACCTTTTTTCTCGATGCCTTTTATTGGAGGTTTTACCGGATTCGAACCGACAGCGAAGACCAGTTTGTCATAACCGATCTCCTTGCCGCTTTTGAGCTTAAGAATTTTTCCCTCTCTATCCACTACCTCGTCTACAATAAGGTCCGCAGAGGCTTGCTCGATCAACTTGTCTGGGAGGATATCCTCATCGACCGTATTCAATGAATGCATTGTGTAGGGAATTCCGCAAGGTATAAGGGCAATCCGTTCTTTTCGGATAATCGCGATGGTCTTGTCCGGATACGTGTTGTGTGCAGAAATGGCACAGGTGACACCTGCCGGTCCCCCTCCGATGATTACGACATCATATTTTTGCATGTAAGTTCTCCTTTAAAAGATAAATTGGTGGGAAATTATAAAAATTCCTCACGGTGTTGAACTAAAAAAATTGTTAGCGATTAAGATCTTCGTCCTCGCTGCCGTCTTCTCTGCCTTTGGTGTTTCATCCTCCCGCCTCTTCTTCTGGTGCCCGGTGATGAGTCCAAATCGAGGAAGGCACTCACCGCACTTCTCAATCTTCCTAAAAACATGGAAGCAGTTGTCGCCGGCCGTTTTTGCTCTTTATAGCTCGAAATCGATGGTTTGGGAGGAAGGATGATTTGTTCTGAAAAATAAGGATTGATACGTTCTCTATCCGCAAGGCTGAGTTCTTTTTCAGATATGCGATGGATAGCGCCTGTCGGGCATTCATCCAGACAGAGCAAGCATTCCGTGCACTTGTCTTGGTCGATATAGGCCTTGTTATCTATGATGGATACAGCCTGAGCCGGGCATACGGAAACGCAAAGGCCGCAGCCTTTGCATTCTTCGCTATTGACTGATAGTGACATTTTTCTATATCCGAGGTGTGAGCAAGGCAGAAAGCCTTTCCCATAGTGTTCTTATTTCTTTTGTGACGGAATTATCCGAGAACTCGACAACCGGTATGCCTTGGACCAGGGATTTTGTGACGACCTCATCAAAAGGGATTCTCCCCACAACGGGAACCGAATTGTTTTCACACCATTCCTCGATTTGATCGGACAGCCTGCGGTTGAGATCAAATTTATTGATACAGCAGGCTGCTCTGGTATTGAAATGATGAATCATTTTGATAACTCGTTGCATATCGTGAATTCCAGAGAGTGTGGGTTCCGTGACTACCAGTGCGGTATCTGTCCCGGAAAGGGAAGCGATAACCGGACAGCCTATACCCGGAGGACCGTCAATGATAACCAGATCCAAGCCGTTGCTTTCCGCGATGGCGTTTGCCTTTTTTCTGACTTCGGCAACCAGCTTTCCCGAATTTTCCTCTCCGATTCCCAGCCGGGCATGAACGAATTGCCCGTATTTAGTCTGGGAAACAAACCATTTTCCTGAGATTCGTTCTTCCATGGAGATGGCTTCTACGGGACAGATATAAGAGCAGACCGCGCATCCTTCACAGGATATCGGGTCGATGGCGACTTTCCCGTCGTCTGTTTCCTCTATGGCTGCGAATCGGCAAACATGGAGGCAGTCCCCGCATCCTGTACACGTATCGAGATCAAGGTTTGCTTTTTTCCCCCCGGAGAAATCATGTTCTTCTAGAATCTCAGGATGGAGGAGGAGGTAGAGGTTGGCGGCATCCACATCACAGTCGGCCATAACCTTTTTTTGGGTCAATGCAGCTAAAGATGCCGAAATGATAGTTTTCCCTGTTCCGCCTTTTCCGCTTATTATGACAAGTTGTTTCATTTTTTTACCCTTTGGGCGAATCGATCTTACCGCACCGGCGTCGTTGCAGCCCATTCGCAGTAGATTGCTACAGCTTCATGAGCCGCTGCCTAGCCGTTACGGCAACCTCGATTCGTGAATAATCCAGGTTCTTCAATTTTTCTAAAAAGTTCGATGAATTTTTCCCTGTAAGCCGGCAGGGCTTCGATGATGGGGATTCCCTCCGAATAAGCTACGGCGATATCACGGTCCATGGGTAGGGTCATCAACAGAGGCAGCTTTTCCTTCCGGCAATAGTCTTCCACTCCGCTGTCGCCGACTCCTGCCCGGTTGATAACCACGCCGAAAGGAATCTCCATTTCTTTAAGTGTCTCTACGGCGAGCTTAAGGTCGTTCAGGCCGAAGGGTGTGGGTTCGGTGACCAGAAGCGAAAAATCACTTCCTTTCAATGCTTCGATCACAGGACAGGATGTTCCCGGGGGAGCGTCGATGATGACCAGTCGTGTGGAATTGATGCATTTTTTTATCTCTCTTATCAGGGGAGGGGACATAGCCTGGCCGATGTCGAGCTTTCCGTGGACGAATTGAATGTTGCTTGATGAGCCCACCTCTATGATTCCAATCCTCTGGTCTTTTTCCTTTATGGCTTTCTCGGGGCAGAGAAGGCTGCATCCCCCACAGCCGTGACAGAGTTCAGGAAAGACAAGGACCGTATCCTTCAGCACGGCAAGAGCGTTGTAGGCACAAACTTCGGCACACCTGCCGCAATAGGTGCACTTTTCTTCGATAATCTCCGGGATAGGTATGGAAACCACGCGGTTGCTTTGGAGGTGCGGTTTCAGAAAAAAGTGGGCATTGGGTTCTTCGACATCACAGTCCAGGAATTGAACGGCATGAGTTTCTCTAAGCGAAAGGGCCAGGTTCACGGCTATGGTTGTTTTCCCTGTTCCTCCCTTCCCGCTGGCGATAGATAGAATCATTGGATTGTAATCTCCTTTCCTACTCCGATCTCCAGAAAATCGTTCTGGTATTCTTCTTGAAACAGCCTTCGTGCATCATTTCCCGAGCAGTGGCATGGACCGACCTTTTGAACCTTGAAATCCCGGAATCTGTTTATGATCTCTTTTATTTCCAGTCTTTCGAACCCCCCTAGATGAAATCCTCCCATGGCCAGCGTGATCTCTTTTTTGAATAGTTCTGTAACTCTGGAAATCACATTGACAATCCTCGGGTGTGCACAGCCTGTAATAAGGGAAAGACCGTCCTCCGTATCGAGAACAAGAGATTGTTCTTTGATCCAGCCGTTGATCACTCCGGAAGTGTAAGCGCCTTCACAAATTTTTTGAGAGCCTTCGACTTCGATAACGTTGGCTGCTTTTTTTCTGATTCTCTCTCTGAAATCAGAAGAAAAATGATTGTGGAGCCATACTTCGATTTTCGGATTTAGGGAGAGCAGATCTTCCAATCCGCCTGAATGATCTCCGTGGGCATGGGAAAGCACAACCACATCGATCTTTTCCGGTTGGATTCCGAGTGTTTTCATATTGGAGAGAAGGATTCGGCCTTTGGTTCCGGTATCGAAAAGAATGGACTTATTCAGACCTTCAACGAAACAGGATAAACCCCAATCCGTCTTTAGTCTCTCATCGTAGGGATTATTGTCGTAAACAATGTGCGCTTGAATGGATGATCGGGTGCTCATAACTATCACTCCGGCAAAAAGATTTTTTGTCAAAAAAAGTGTGGGCTATCACATCTCCAGGGCGTTCTGTAACAAGCTACTTTTTGTTCTTTTCAATTTCCTCGATTTTTTTGTATATGTCTTCGATTTGTTGTTTAAGGCCTCCGGCCTGCTGTTTCAAATAGTTGACCTCTTCTTCAGGAGACATCTGGGATTGAGGGGGATTGAAGGGGGGTGTCTGAGGCGGTTGAGAAGGAGGCATATAACCCATTCCCCTTCCCATACCTCTGCCCATCCCGCGCCCCATTCCACGGCCCATTCCGCCTCCCATGCCTCCGCCCATTCCGCCTCCCATTCCTCTTCCCATACCGAAACCGGGATCTGCAGATCCGCTCGCGCCCATGCCGAAATGAGAAGGGACATTGGGCTGAGCCGTACCCTGCAGTCGACCCGACTTGAACTGTTCGACGGCTTCTTGGACGGTCCCCGTAACTCCTACGAGCACTTCCACTCCTGCGGCTTTAAGGGTCTGGAAAGCATTGGGGCCGCAGCTTCCTGTGAGGACGGCCTTTACGCCTTTTTCCGCAACGAACTGGGCGGACTGAATGCCCGCTCCGCTGGAGAAAGACAGATTCGGATTCTCGATGGACTCGAACTCCATTGTCTCCGGATCGATGAATACAAAATAAGGACATCTCCCGAACCTGGGATCTACGGGTCCGGAGAGATCAGGATTTGAAGCTGATATTGCAATTTTCATTTTTTCCCTTCCAATTCTTTGATTCTTTTCTCTATGCCGAAGAGCATATCTTCGAGCTGCTCTGCTTCAGCCTTCAGAAAATTCAATTCTTCTTCGGTGGTGAGTTCTGTTGCTCCCCAGGGATCGTAGGGAGTGGGAAATCCGGGGGGAGCATAATCCTGCCCGGGAGAGAAGGGTATCTGACCCTGCTGCCAGGCTTGATTCATTTGAGGAGTGGGCCATGTACCGTACATGAGATATTGGGCGGCAGGGCCCAGGCCTGAAGGGCTTCTGCCCATCCAGCCGGGAGAAAAACCGTAGCGCATCCAGCCGGGCAGTCCTGTCATGCGGTATATCCATCTGTGTCTGTTTCGCATATTACCTCCTTTTCTTTTATGTTCCTTTCAACTTTTTCGCTTAGGCGAAAATCGCATTCATTCGTTCGTCGTCTTCGTTATAGGCCTCAAAGAACTATAAATTCAGCTTTCCCGGCCGCCGGAAAAAGCCGCTAGTAATACCGGTTATCGAAAAGGATATGCCGGTGTGTAGGGATAATCATAAGAAACCGGGTAGCCATAGGGTATCATTCGGGAGTACGGCTGTCCCCGGAATCCACCTCGCCGCCAACCACGGCCTCGTCCGAGGCCGATTCCTCTACCATAGCCTCTTCCAAAGCCATATCCGCGACCGTATCCGAACTGCGGGCCGGGATTCATAAAACCATAAAACGGATATCCGGAACAATAACCCATGCCGCGTCCGGTCATCGGTCCGAGACCCCATGGTCCTGTTCTGTCACCCATCGGCATTTTGTTTGCCTCCTTGTACGCTCATTTTTGACATTGTCTGCATATTCCGAAAAAGTCGATATTGTGATCGTGGATAATAAAATCATATTTTCCCGCTACGCTTTTCTCCGCTTTATTTACGAGTTCCAGTTCTTCCTCCAGGAAATCGTTGTAGTCAATGATGCGTCCGCATTTCGTGCAAATGAGGTGGTGGTGGTGTTCATCCTTTTCGCCCGATTTGAACTCATAGCGGCTCTGTCCATCACCGATATGTATTTGATTGAGGAAATCTGTGCGCACCAGGAGGTTCAAAGTTCGGTATATCGTGCTCAATCCAATGCCTGGATATGCATTGGATAAAGCGTCATAAATCTCTTTTGCACTCATATGATTTGAAGTTCCGGCTAGAAGATCCAGGATGGCTTCACGAGGCAAAGTCCACCGGGAAACATGATTCCGGAAGCGATGTCTCCATTTATTCGGTCCTGGCATTTTCTCTCACTCTGAAAATAAGTATTAATTTGATAATGAAAATCATTATCATTAATAATTTAATCCAAAATGCCGACATTGTCAATAAAAAATAGAAAAAAACAAAAGCATTCCTCTTGAGAAATGAATCAAAACTCTGCACAGATGTCAAGGTAAGTATGTATTCATTTTTTCAAAAATCGATCAGTCTGTGCTATGATTGATATCCAAAGCAAAGGATAATAAAAAAATGGATTTAGTCACTGCTCAAAATGTAACTAAGGATTACGTTGCCGGCAAGGTTACTGTCAGGGCCCTCGAGGACTTGAGTTTTTCCATTCCGCCGGGCTCCTTCGTCTCGTTTGTCGGCCCGTCGGGGAGCGGAAAAACAACTCTCCTCAACTTGATCGGCTGCCTGGACCGCCCGACCAGTGGAAGCCTCACAGTAGCCGGCACCGATATCGCGCGTCTCGGCAGGAGGAGCGGTGCCCTCTTCCGCGGACAAAACATCGGGTTCATCTTTCAGGATTTTAACTTGATTCCCGTCCTGACCGTCTACGAGAACGTCGAATATCCGCTGGTCATGGTCCGGGGTGTCAATGATAAGGGCCGTAAGACTAAAGTGATGAAGCTTATCGCGGATGTTGGGATCGGAACCGAGAGTCATAAATATCCCGACCAGCTATCCGGAGGACAGAAGCAGCGGGTGGCCATTGCCAGAGCACTTATCACCAATCCCAAACTTGTCCTGGCAGACGAACCAACTGCCAACCTGGACAGCCACACTGCTTCCCTAATAATCGGCCTTATGAGAGAAATGCGGGACAGGCTGGGAACGACTTTCGTCTTTTCCACCCATGACATGAGGATCGTGGATGCCGCCGAGGTCGTTCATAGGCTGCAGGACGGACAGCTCGCCGAATCGAAAGCGAAGAGCACGGAGAGAAAGGAGGAATCGGATGTTTAGGCTTGTCAAAATCTCTCTCCGCAATTTATTACGTTACAAGCGGCGCACGCTTCTGACCATGTCTTTGATCACGATCGGAGTCGCCTTTGTCCTGGTATTTGTCAGCGTTACCGCTTCCTTCAAGACCATGATGGTCGGTGAGATCACCGATTCCATGCTGGGCCACATGCAAGTGCACAGAAAAGGGTATGTGGCTTCGATCGACAACCTTCCCCTCAACCTCAACATCAAATCACGGGCTTTCGAGAAGCTGGAGAAGATCCTGATCGAAATGCCGGAAATCGAATCCTATTCGCCGCGCATCAAGTTCGGCGGTATTTTCAGCAATTTCACCGAGTCGACGAATATACGGCTCAATGCGGTGGATCCGGAAAAAGAGCTGTCCACCGTGCCTCTTCTCGCTTCGCGAATCATTGATGGAAGCGGTGCGATCAAGCCCGGTGAGATCCTCGTTCCCGAGCTTCTGGCCAAAGGCATGAAAGTCGGAGTCGGAGACACTGCGGTCGTTGTGGCCACCAATGAGGACGGTTCGGTGAACGGCTATCAGTTCACAGTAGGCGGGATACTGCGGAGTGTGACCGGACCCGGAGGGCGTGACGGCTATATCCATATTGAGGATGGACGTCAGATCCTGCGCCTGGAAGAGCAGGAAATCTCAGAGTTGGCCGTCCGTCTGAAAAAATTCTCTGAGATTGATAGGGTAGAGATGATTCTGAAAGAGAGGCTAGGAAAAGAGGTCAATGCACAGGGCAAAGCCGCATTCGAGATCCATACCTGGAAGAAATTGACCCCATTTTTCAACATCGTACGGATGATCGATGTCATGACGTTTTTCATCAAGCTCATGCTTATCGCCATCGTTTTGATCAGCATCATGAACGTGATGATCATGGCTGTCTACGAGAGAACCCGCGAGATTGGAACGATCGCCGCCATCGGCACTGTACCGGGCCGGATCCTCTCCATGTTCGTTATCGAGGGTTTGAGCCTCGGATTGTTCGGCGCTGTTTCCGGAACAGCCCTGGGAGGTGTGGCCGTTGCTGTTATGAATGCCGTCAAAATCAAGTTCAATTTCGGCAGACAGGAAGGATTGGTCCTTTTCTCGAGCCTAAATCCATCGGATATCTTGACGATTGCCCTTATCGTTATCGGAGTGGCTGTGTTGGCTGGTTTCCGTCCGGCCTTCCAGGCTTCCAGACTGGATCCGATAAAGGCACTGCGTCACGTCTGATAAAGAAATCATGTTTCCGAAAACTGCAAAAACGGAGAGAAATGCATCATGACCAGCAGGAGCACGGCAATATCAAGAAATTTTATAATCCCTTTGATTTTGTTTCTGATGTTCGGTCCGGTATCAATCCGGCCGGCTCAGGATATCGATGGCAATTCCTTGCTCCAAAAAATGGACCGGAACCTGAATCCGGATTCCTATGAAGCCTACCGGAAACTCATCAACATCGAACCCGGCGGAAGGACAAAGGAGTTTGTGCTCTACACGATCAAAAAAGGAACGGATAAGGTTGCCGCACTTTTCCTTTCTCCCGCCAGTGAGAAGGGAAGGAGCACTCTCAGGCTTGTGGATAACATGTGGCTCTATATTCCTAATGTCGCCAAGCCGATCCGGATCACAAGCCTTCAGTCCGTGGTCGGAGGCGTATTCAACAATGCCGATATCCTGCGTCTGGATTATGCCGTGGAGTATGCCGTCGAAAGAATCGAAGATACCGGAAAAGAGTACACTCTTTTTTGTAAAGCCAAAACGAGATCGGTCGCCTATGACCGCCTGAAAATCCAAGCGGAGAAGAAAAGGCTTCTTCCGGTCCGTATCGATTGCATGACCGAAGCTGAAATGCTCATCAAGACTCTTTTCTTTAAAGAAGTCAAAGATTTTGGCCGGGGCATTGTCCGTCCCTCGGTTATCGAGACAGAGAGTCCCCTTTACAAAGGATACAAGTCCGTGATGATCTTTGCCGATATCAAGGCACGGGAGTTTAAGGATGAAGTCTTTACCCTGACCTTTCTTCCGGGGCTCGACTCCCTGCGGAAGTGAGTGCTCTTTCAGGAAATGCGTTCCATGGCTGGATCGGCCGTAGCATCGACTGAGAAAAGGAAATATCGTTACGTGCGCTTATCGGGTTTCTTTTTGCTGGGTTTTTTGCTGCTTGGAACTGTGCTGTCGGGTCAGGAGGAAGAATATAAATTCGATGTCGATGAATTCGCGAGAAAGACTATCTCTCTGGACGGCTACCTGGAATTCCGTCCGACGCTCTTTTCTCTCCGGCGTGATTCCGCTTTTTATAAGCTGAGGTACTTTGACCTGGATGAACGAAAAACGATAGGGGAGGGATATGCCGCCCTGCTGGCGGATCTGGTTTACCGAAAGAGCGCTTTCGAGGCTCTGATCGAATCCTACTTGGATTATACAGTATCGCCTCTCGAGAATGAGGTGTCAGCCAATCTCTTTCAAGGCTACTTGTTGTGGAAACCTTCGGTCTCTTTCTCCTTGTATGCCGGGAAGAAGACACTGCGCTGGGGGAAGGGTTATGCCTGGAGCCCAACGGCTTTGGCCGAGCGCCAAAAAAATCCCAACGAGCCGGACCTGGCTCGTGAGGGATACTGGATGATTTCAGCCGACTACACGAAAAGTTTTCAAGGGGCGCTCAAGACATTGTCTTTGACGCCGGTCTTCATCCCGGTCAGCCGGTCTGTAAACAAGACATTCAGTCCATACGATGGATTGAATTTTGCCGGAAAAATCTACCTGTTGTTCTTGGATACGGACATCGATCTGGTTGTTCTGGCCGGGGAAAGTCAATCCGCCCGGTTCGGCCTGGATGTATCGCGAAATCTCCTTTCCAATCTGGAGGTCCATGGTGAGATCGCTGTCCTGAAGGACCTTGAGCGAAGCGGCATAGCCGATGACGGCAGTCTTCAAACGGAAAAATTCGATGCGACACGCCTCCTTATGGGCCTTCGCTACCTGTCCGAGGCTGAAACGACATATATTCTAGAATTCTATCATAATGGTGCCGGTTTCGACTCCCCCGGCATGGGGCATTTCTATTCCTTTGTCGACCGGGCCTATGAGAATTATCTGAATCTTGGGGACTACACGCAGTTGAAGACAGCGGCCGGACTTGACGCCTATGGCGGATTCACTCCGATGACGGACTATGTGTTCCTGAGGATCGTGCAAAAGGATCCCTTTGGAGTGCTCTATCTGAATCCGGCCGCAACGGTTATTGTCAACTTCTCGGATGGAAGCGCAACTTGGGCTCCAGAAGTGGTGTACAAGGGTTTCACCAATTTTGAGCTGCGGCTGAAAATCGCCGTCTTGACAGGTAAGAGCAGGGAAGAATTCGGCGAGAAACAGAACCGGTTCCGGCTGGAGCTGCGCCTGCGCTATTTTTTTTGAATGAATGGATTTGTCTCCGCTTCTTTTTGTTTGAACTCCTGCTCAAAAGGCTTTTAGTTTTTTCATTCCGTCATTATCCCTGATGTTCGTGTGAATTTCAGGACGTCTTGAGGACAGGCGGCAATACAATTGCCGCAAGACCAGCAGTCGGGCCTGAAAAATCCCTTCTTATCTTCATTTATCGCTTTCATGGCCTCGGTAGGACAGGCCTGCTCACAAATCTTGCAGTCCACACAGGCATCTGGATTGATTTTTCTCACTTTATAGAGAGCAACTTTTTCGAAAATCCATGACCAGAGGCCAAAGGGACAGATCGTGTGGCAAAACGGCCTGAACAAAAGAAGACTTGCGATCAAGAAGATTGGGATAAGGAGCAGACTGAACTGAGCCAACTCATAGGGATCGAAGATCTTGAACAGGTTGAAATGATGATAAAGGATGGAGCCGGGTCCTCCTTGATTGATATTCAGAATGCGGAAAAGCAGTAAGAGAAACACCAGGTAAAAAGTGATACGGACCGCTATGGAGGCTGAGAACGAAAACTTGTGGCTCTTCTTGTATCTCCTGAAGACGGGGATGTTGTGAAGACTTTCCTGAAGGGCCCCCAACGGACATCCCCAGCTGCACAACATTCTTGATCCAAGGAAAGACAGCAATGCAAATATAGCAAAACTCAGAGTTACCAGTATTATTGGATTGCCGGGAATTCCTTTAATGAGCTTGTGAAGCCTTACGGTTGCTTCCATGGGATTTGGGGCAGCTCCCAGGATGATTCCGAAGACTGCGAATGTTGAGATCATCCAAATACGCCTGATCCCAAGTATATTCTTTCTGCGCAGAAGCAACAGGCCGGCTGAAGCAATGGCAATGCTCCAAAGAACAAACCGGATAAGGTCCTTTGTGGGGAATCCACCAGCCCTGGCATTGAGAATCGCTCTTCGGATTAGGTCTCTCTCGATATTCTGTTCTCGAAGAGGTTTATGAATGTTTTTGAATGTAGTGGCGAAATCCTTGCGCTCATCGTGAGTCAAGAGGGAGACCAAGGATTGAATGGGCACATCATTTCGCTCGGCAATGTGACGGAGCGACATGTTATCTTTGATGACGATGGATTGATGCTCTTCATAAGGAGGATATTTGATAAGGACGGCCAGGATGAGGACAATACCAATCAGGAGAATAGCGAATAGGGCATAACTGCGCACGAGATTATCTGCTTTGTCCTAAGAATTCTTCAGTGTTTTCCGGCTATACTTTCCATGGCTTTTGCGAGTGCGTCCTCTACGGTTCCTGAGAAAGAAATGGAGGCAATACCGCTGCTCTCCAGAGCCGCGCTCATTTTGTGTCCCACATTGCCCGCTACGAATATCGTGACTCCCTTTTCCGCCAGAAGTTCCGCACAGTTGATTCCGGCTCCGCCTCTCTCCTGCCAGTAAGGATTTTCGAGGGTCTCTAAGAGCTGTCCATTTGCATCGAAGAAGAGGAACCAGGGACAGCGGGCGCCCTGACTTCCGACCTGCGACTCGATTGTATCTCCATCAGAGGCGATGGCAATCTTTTCCGGTCGGTCTTCCTGTCCTCTGAGAACCGGGAATCCTCCTATGATGATCATGAAAAGAAAAATAATAACGGTTCCTATTTTTTTCATAGTAAAATCTCCATGTTTCTTTGGTCAGAAGTATAAACTCTGGGGAGACGTGGAGTCAAGGCTCCCAAGTGCAGTCTTGTATCACTTATAGCGAAGCACGCTTTATAAGCCTCTTGCCTTGATTGAAGGCGTCGGGGTCGGTTTGCTGAGCCGGGGCTCAGCATGGACCGTCGCATGCGATAGGGGGCTTACATTTTAACAATAGATTGAATTTTTTGTCATTTTCCTTTTGCAGTGGCCTTTTCAAGATCGTCCAGCGACATTCCGGCCAGGTGCTCGACATCCTTTGTCTCCAATCCCAGTCCCTGAGCTACACGGTTTCCGTATTCCGGATCGGCTTTATAGAAGATAGCGGACTGGCGCAGCTGAATGCGCTTTTGGGCTCCT
>JAFGNQ010000396.1 GCA_016926925.1 Candidatus Aminicenantota bacterium | reverse complement strand
GGCTGGAAGTAGAGGTGATGAGGGTCGAGGTTTGAGTATGTCTCGATGAGAACATAATCGTGATCGGAGAAAATTTTCTGAATCCGAGTTCGCGCCGGTTCGGAAATCCCGATGCAAACAAGCTCCGGCTTCAAACTCAGGATGTCCACTCCTTCGGATATCCAAGCTTCAGCCTGCACTTTATCGACACTCAGAAAATCCATGCGGTCGATGCCCTCGCGTTCGAGCCGCTCTCGAAATCGGAAGCCAGAAGCCCGGATGTCTTTATTGTCCTCTATGATAACACCACTCCAGCCTAAATGCCTCTCTAGGAAGAGAGTCTTGCTGTTCTCGCGATGGGGCTCTCCCCCTATATCTACGAATACGCCGTCCCACGCATCCTTGAAATAATCTCGAACAAACAGCTCCTCATCACCTTGGGAGTAACGCGCAGGTCCATAGAGCTCTCTCAGGCGGCTGATTTCAGGATCAACAGGGAGAACGGATTCAAGCCCGAGGCGACGGATAAATTCGATGAACCCTTCTTCATCCACAAATTTAGCCGGGGCCGCCATATCCGTTCGTCCCGTTCTTCTCGAGCGAAGGAGGGCCTTGATATAGGCACGTTCCCTGTCATTGAGAGACCTCAGTCCTTTCGGGCTTTTGAGAACACCTTCTTTCCATAAATAGGCGTAGGAGCCGATCCAAGAACAGAATTCCGTCCCCGCACACAGGTTGTGCTGCTTGCAGGCCATGAGCTGATAACAGCGATGAATCACGACAAGAAAGTCGCGATACATGGTCACGAAGGCATCTATGGCAGGCCCGGGTTTCAGCTCGGGCGGCAAACCCCCGCCACGGCGCCAGTGATAATCATCAAAAATGATCACCCCCCCATCCTTAAGAAGATCCCATGAGAGAAGGACATCGGCCAGCACATCATAGCCCGTGTGGGAACCATCGATGTAGATCACGTCAAAGGTGTTTAGTGGCAGGGTGCGCAATACTTTTTGCGAGTACCCTTTGATTGTTGTAACCTGGCCGGCTTTCCCTGATCGTTCTACGTTGACAAGCCAGCGCTCCTCCAGATCGCCCGGAAACACATCTATACCGGTCATGCGTGATGTCGGGTCGGTCAGTATATTTTCAAGCATCCAAATTGCTGACCTTCCCTCGAAAATCCCGATCTCCAAATAATGGATGTTCGGTTTGCCGCGCAAATGGCCGAGTGCACCCCGCCAGGCTGGTATGTTCGGTGTGAACCAGTCCTCGCTGAAGACATATGAACCCCTGTAGTGCCGGGCTGACTCCTCAGGACTCGGCTCGATAAAATCGCAATTCGTAACCAGCGTCGACCCCTTCGCAGATGCTTTAGCGGCAGCATTTATCGGCTCTCCGGCTTCCTTGCAGCCTGAGGAGATGAAGACAAAGGAAGCGATGACAGTCATGCAGCTCAAGAATTTCTTTTTACAACCGTGCAACCGATCCCTCCTTCTTTGCTCTAACGGAAGCAAAGCCATTTTTTTAAAATATAAATCATGAGACGGGATATTTCAATCGGATGTTCTGTTCACGCCATCTTCTTCTTGATGAAGGAATAGCTGCCCAAAACACTGAGACTCGATGCCGCCAGTGCCCCGATCGTCCCCAGGACAAGACCCAGCTCAGGATAAAGGTACCTGACTGCAATAATATAAACGATGACGTTGATCATAGCGCTTACCAGAAGAGGTTTGGTCAGCGCCCTCGCGAACGCAACACCTCTGGAGAGAGAGGAGATGACTATGGTCGACGTAAAAACGGCTGGAAAAACAGCAAACACACCGCCGATGAGCGGACCGCTCACTTTACTAAGGAAGATCACTACGGCGATGACCAGACCGCTGAAGAGTGACCGGGCGGCGATCTGCAGCGGCGTAAATCGAACTCTCACACCTGCGACGGCCGGCAGGTGCAGCTTTTTTTCCATCACGAAATAGGAAAAAATGAAGGACAGGAAAAACAGGGCCATCCCGATACCGAAGTGGCGGAAACCCAGCGAAATCGTTGTATAAGAGAGGCCGAACCACATCGCAAAGGCTCCACCCAAACCGGCCAGAAAACCATACCGTGACAGAATGACGAAAATGACCAGGAAGAGGCCATTGAAACCCATCACGAGAGGCATGACGTTCGTGGCCTGAATGACGTATTCAGGCGACTGCACGATGCCGATGAATAGAAGGGCGACGACTGAAGTCGAAGGGATACCTCCGATCAGGCCGCCAACATTGCTCCCGAATTTTTCGGCGGCAACAGTAGTCAAACTGACGGCGAAACTGCCGGCGATAAAGCCTAAGCCTAACTGCAACCAAAATACACTGTTCATGGAGTCTCCTGCAATAAGGTGCGGAAGCATAACACACTCAAAATGATGAGGTCAATTTCGAAGATCGGATGGATATCGATGGAAGGGCCGCTCTCTCACGGAAACAAAGAAGCCTAAGGCAACAAAATTTATCATGAATAATCCAGGTCAAAATGTTATGATTGCTTTATTATTCTCAAGCAAACTTCCAAAATCAATTATCCGTATTAAAGATATATCGAGCTAAAACTTATTTTAAAGGAGGTCTCATGAGGAACCGTAAGCTCATTTTCGCCATCGCCCTTTTTTTCGCTCTCTCGTTTTTGAGCTGGCTTCCTGCGCCGGCTGAAGAAAAAGCCAAAAAAGTCGACCTGAGCGGCTTTCCGGAGTTTGTCAAAAAACTGATGGACGAATGGAAAGTCCCCGGAATTGCTGTGACCATCGTCAAGGACGGAAAAATTATCTATGCGGAAGGATTCGGGTACCGGGATGTCGCCAGGAAACTTCCCGTTACTCCGAAGACGCTCTTCGCCATAGGCTCTACCAGCAAGGCATTCACGGCCACGGGAATGGGCATTCTGGTCGACCAGGGCAAGCTCGACTGGGATAAACCTGTCAGAGAATACCTGCCCACCTTCAAATTGAAAGATCCTTTCGCCACGGACGGCATGACCCCGAGAGACCTGGTCTGCCACCGTTCCGGACTTCCCCGGCACGATTTCGCTTGGATCAACTCCTCCTGGTCACGCGAAGAACTGTTCCATGCCATGCGCTATCTCGAACCGAGCCAACCATTCCGGACGGCGTGGCAGTATCAGAACTTCATGTTCATGACGGCCGGCTATCTGGCAGGGCATATCGCGGGCACAACCTGGGAAGACTTTACCAGAAAAAATATCTTCGAGCCATTGGGAATGAAGGATAGCAATTTTTCGGTGGAGGACTTGAAAAAATCACCGGACTATTCTCTCCCTTACTCGGAAATAAAGGAAGCAGTCGTCGAAATCCCCTTCCGAAACATCGATGCCATCGGGCCGGCAGGCTCGATCAACTCGAACATCACCGACATGGCCCAGTGGCTCATGCTCAACCTCAACAAGGGAAAATACGGCGATAAGCAGGTCATATCCGAGGCGAGTTTGAAAGAAATCCATTCGCCGCAGATGATCATGGGCCGATCCATTCCGGAAAAAGAACTCTTCTATTCCATGTATGGCATGGGATGGATGATTACGGCTTACAGGGGCCATCTGTACATTTCTCACGGAGGAGGGATCGACGGATTCATCACCCAGGTGGCGCTCCTGCCGAAGGAGAATGCGGGAATGGTGATTCTTTCAAACTTCTCAGGGAATAATCCCCTTCCTTCGATCATCGCCTACAACATCGCTGATCGGATACTGGGCACGGCACCGGTGGACTGGTACGGCCGCATCAAAAAGCAGCAAGAGGAGGCGGAGAAAGAACGGGAAAAAGCCCAGAAAGAAAAGGACGCCGATCGCGTGATGAACACCTCGCCCTCGCATCCGCTCGAGGATTATGTCGGGGACTATGAGAATCCCGGATACGGTATATTCTCCATCAAGAAAGACGGAGACGCGTTGAAAGGCACTTACGACAATCTGGACTTCGGTTTTTCCCATTATCACTACGATACTTTCGAGCTGTCGAATGAGATGTTCGAGGGATTCGGAGTGTCTTTAAAAGCGACTTTTTTCACGGATAAAAAAGGAAACATCTCGAGCATATCCGTTCCCTTGGAATCCTCAGTGAGCGATATCGTTTTCACAAGAATGCCGGACAAGACCATGGCCGACCCTGATTTTCTAAAAAAATTCGTCGGCACCTACATCATCGAGGGGGAAGAAGAATCGGAAGGCCGGATTTTTTTGAGAGGAGAAAACACCCTGGTCATTTCCATTCCAGGCGCCCCCAAAGAATTCGAATTGGTGCCTTATAAAGGGACCGAATTCAATTTGAAGGACGCACCCGGATACAGTGCCGAGTTCGTGCTGGACGAAGCCGGAGTCGTGACCGGAGTCAAGTTTAAAACCCCCGGAGGTGTGATGAACGCCACGAAAAAATAACAGCAAAATCCGGAAATCGAAACCAACGAATTTCGCGGGCAGAATTGCCGCACCCGGTCTATCTTTCTTTCAGTTGCTTCAGTTTTTCCTTGCCGTTTGAATTCTTGGAATTCAATTCAACGGATTTTTCATAATTTTTAATGGCCAGCTTTTTATTCCCGCTCTCCATATAAGCTTCGCCCAGGCTGTCGTAGACATTCCATGAGTCGGGAAAGGCCTCCACATTTATCTTGAAAATTTCGATGGCTTCATGCGTACTTTTTATGCGCAGCAGCTCGTATCCGAGCCTGTTCAATGAGGCTTCGGCACCGCGGGCAAAATCCGGATATTTTTCTTTCAAATCATAAAACTTCGCTTTCAATGAATCCGCGTTTTTTGCGAAAAAGGCTTGCTCCAGCTGCATCGTATATCCGGCGTCAATCTCCCAGGGATAGCTTCGGGGATTCAATGCCGCCGCTTTGTCATAGAGCACGGATCCCGCATCCTTATCCCCGAACAAGGCTTGTGTCCGGCCCAGTTTCCGGAGGACCCACCACATATCCGGATATTCCTCGGCATTGAGCCTGAAAACCTCGAGCGCCTCATCTGTTTTTCCAGCCTCCGCCAGTTCATCCCCCAGAGCATCCATCTCCTCGGCATCGATATAATAGGTATCCGAATTTCCCGCTTTAGCCTTACGAAAATCCGTGACCGCGGCTGCTATACCCCTCTTTGTGATATCCGCCTTCAAGCTTTTAGCCAGCGATTCCCGGATATTTTTCAGACTTCCGGACTCATCTTGAGGCTTCAATGAGCCCGAATCGAGAAGCTCCACAGCGAATTCAAGCACTCTGTCGTTTCCCTGTTGTTCATCTTCCTTGGTATTGAGAATGCGGAGGTCCGGAGGTACCCCGATCCCCTCCCAGCAGAAACCGTTATAGTCGACAAACAGTTTGTAGGAGACAGCGAAGCGCCAGCCGTTGGGGAGTTCATCCCCATAGACATCGGCGAACACCCCAGAGGTCAAATCGCCGACCAGGGTGACGTGGGGAAGCACGCGCATGGCCAGCGCGAAATTTTCAGCCGCGCTGATGGAAAGGCGATTGATAAGGAGAACGACCGGCTTGGTGAACTGGCGTAAACCGTCCGGTTCGACATACCAGTATTTCGGAGGCGTGAAATCATCATACGCCGGGCCGTTCCGCGTGTAGGTTATCATGTACAGCCTCTTCCTGTCGGCGAAGCGGTCGGCGATGAGTTTCCCCACGCGATCATCCCCACCCGAATTTTTTCGCACATCCACGATGATGGCTTTAGCCTCTTTGAACGTATCGATAATCTCGTCTATAACGGCCGTGCTCTCCGGTATGTTGCCGAATCCTTTGAAATGGAAATAACCGATATCCTGGGCGACCCATCCGAAGGAGAACACACCGTCCATCCTTTCCCTCAGCTCGCTTTTGATGTACTTCTGGTCGACAGGCCTCTGAGACAAAAATTGCCTGGCCTCATTCATGTCTTTGAAATTCTTGTCTTTCAAAATCTCGTTCAGAATCCCCGCCATGAACACCCGCGGCGGATTCTCCGACATGAGACGGACATGGTTGTCGTTGAGAAGGCCCAGCATGTGTGACATGATTTCGAAGAGCTCATCGTCTGTGGTTTGAGCGGTGACTTTTGGCCTGTAGATTTTGTACAACGCCTTCCAGTCCACCTTTTTCGGGCCAAAGATGGCGTAATTGCTGTCAAAGGCTTTCCAGAGATACTCGAAATTTTTTTCAGGTTTGCTCAACACTTGCGCATAAGTAAGCGCCGGACAAACAAACACAAAAACGACAATAAAAACCAGATATTTTCGCATGGGCATCTCTCTCCTCAGTACTCCCGAGACGGTAAGGGATACAAATCACAAATGCAAACAAAACCATCTCAGGTTGTGCTTTATTTCATACCGGTTTGAATTCCAAAAAAGAGTTGCGAAACTCAAATCCAGCGCCTGACTTTTTTTTTATAGTCCAAGTATTTTTCACCAAAGGCCTGTTTCAGATTCTCTTCCTCGGTCGTAATGAAAAGGGCCTCCATCAAAATGACAAAAAGGAGGGGGAACACGAATGGAATAAGAGAACCGAGAATAACGGCCGCTCCCAGTATTATGGCAGCCATTCCCAGGTACATGGGATGCCGGCTCAAACGAAAAGGCCCGGTAACTTCGAGCGAAGTCGGTTCCTCATGAGGTTTAACCGTAGTGCTGCTTTTCTTAAACAGATTATCCGCCCTGATGTTCAATACGGCCCCAAAAATGATGAACAGAATTCCGGATAGCGTGTAGGGAAAGTGAATTATTTTTTTCCCGGGAAATACAAAGTGAATCCCTATGGATAACATCAAAAAAATCAAGAGATACATCGTTGGCATTATCTTTCTACACATCAGGATTTTTCCTCCTTTAGTTTGGAACTCTTTCGGCCCATGCTGAACTCAGGAAAACCTCCTGTCTGATTTCTTATCTTTTACAATTCCCAAAGCCCTTTCCAACCAGCCGATCCGGCTGACAGTGTAATGGTCAAACTCCGGAACATAGGGTTTGATGTCCAGAAGCGGCGTTCCATCGAGTATGTCCACATTTTCTATAGTGAGGGCACAGCCTTTGATCTCGATCATCCGGACGACCGATATTCCTATCGAATTGGGGCGTGTGGGTGCACGCGTAGAAAACACACCATGCGGAAGAGAATCCATAAACGGCCTTACAATAAGTTTAGACTCTCTGGTACAGTGGAAATGATAGAGCAAAATGATATGCGAAAAGCCATTCAGGTCTTTCAGGCCTTCTTTGAATTCAGGATAGATATCGATCGTATCGCGTACCGACTCGGCGCCGGCCGGCTGGATGGGCATCCCCTCGACCGTCTTGAAAGGAGACCGGATAATTCCTATAGGTTTGTAGCTGATCTTCATCTGCAGATATCTGTTTCATTACTTTATCACGTACAGCAACTTTTAAAAAGAGAAATACCAAGCTCTTTCCGGTAAGAGTAGCTGGCTCTCTTCCATTTTGTGTGGGTTAAGAATGAAAATGGTGGAGGGGTGTTGAGCGACATCGGAGGATTTAGCCTTCCCGAGTCGT